>CAZDBC010000006.1:0-20067 GCA_964503295.1 uncultured Kiloniellaceae bacterium
TCTGTCTCGGCATACGAAATTATCCTCCGGTGACCAAAATGCCCATCTGGCAACCTTCCGGGGCAGCATGAAACCGCTTTCTGAAATTTTTCGAGTCTGCGCCGACAAGGCGCGCGGCACTTCTTAGCTCTCCGCCGTCGCGGTCCGGGTTTCGGTGCGCGACGGGGCACGGCCGGGCGCCGCGTCCGGCCCGCGGGGCCCGGCGCGCAGTGCCTCTCCCCCGCGCGGATCGAACAGATGGAGGGCCGGCCGCTCGAAGATCACGCCGACATGATCGTCGATCGCCACCGGCAAGTCGGCCCGCAACTGCACGACGATACGTTGGCCCGCGTCCAGCTCGACCTCGACCAGTTTCTCAGAGCCCAGGAGTTCGACCAGATCGACCCGTCCGGGCAGGGCATTGCCGTCGGCGGGATCACCCAGCGCCAGGCTCTGCGGCCGCACGCCGAGCACGAGGGACGCGCCCTCCTCGTAGCCGTCGAGCGCGACGTCATCCGACAAGGCCAGCTCGTGGCGACCGAGTGCGACCCGGGCAGCTGCGCCGCGCCGCGCGGCGACGTCGAGAAAGTTCATCGGCGGACTGCCGATGAAGCCGGCCACGAACAGGCTGGCCGGCCGGTTGTAAATTTCCTGGGGCGTGCCGAACTGCTGGACCACGCCGTCCTGCATGACCGCGATAAGGTCGGACATGGTCATCGCCTCGAGCTGGTCGTGGGTCACGTAGATCGTCGTCGTGCCGAGGCGCATGTGAAACCGCTTCAGCTCCGAGCGCATGGTGACGCGCAGCTTGGCGTCGAGGTTGCTCAGCGGCTCGTCCATCAGGAACACGGCCGGATCGCGCACCATGGCCCGCCCCAGCGCGACCCGCTGCCGCTGGCCGCCGGAAAGGTGGCGCGGCTTGCGGTCGAGGAGATGTTCGATCTCCAGGACGCCGGCCACCTCGCGCACCTTGCGGTTGATCTCATCGCGCGGCCGGCGCCGAACCCTGAGCCCGTAGGCGATGTTGCCGAAGACGTTCATGTGCGGATAGAGGGCGTAGCTCTGGAACACCATCGCGACGTCGCGCTCGCCCGGGCGCACCAGGTTGATCCGGCGCTCGCCGAACAGGATGTCTCCGGCCGAGACCTTCTCGAGACCGGCGATCATGCGCAGCAAGGTGGTCTTGCCGCAGCCGCTGGGGCCGAGCAGCGTGACGAACTTGCGCGCGGGAAAGGTCAGGTCGACGTCGCGCACCACATGCTGGGTGCCGAAGAACTTGTTGACCTTTGAGAGAACAACGTCGACTGCCATGCTGCACTTCCCGCCGTACGGGGCCCTTCCCTGGCCTTTTCCTAGCCTTTGACCGCGCCGGCGCCGAAGCCGGCCACCAGCTGACGCTGGAAGAACATGAAGAGGATCGCAAGCGGCAGTGTCATGAGGACCGCCGAAGCCATCATCAGGCCCCAGTTCACGTGCACGCCCTCGAAGAAGTGCATGACCCCCACCGTCAGAGTCAGCTTCTCGACCGCGTTGATGAAGATGCGCGCGAAGAGATAGTCGTTCCAGGCGACGATCATCGAGAAGATCGCCGCGGCGATGATGCCCGGCAGGGCGCAAGGCAGGACGATCTGGTAGAAGACCTGGAATCGGCTGGCGCCATCCATCAGGCCGGCCTCCTCGACCTCGATCGGCAGGCCGCGGAAGAAGGCCCACAGCAGCCACGTGCAAAAGGGCAGCGTGATCGAGACGTAGCCGAAAACGAGCGACCAGAGATTGTTGGCGAGGCCGAGGTCGACGACGACGAGGAACAGGGGAAAGACCAGCACGATCGGCGGCATCATGTAGCCGAGCAGGCTGAGATAGGGGATCACCGAACGGCCCCAGTAGCGAAAGCGGGTCAGGCTGTAGGCGGCCATGGTGGCGATGGTCACGCTAATCAGCGTCGCGCCGACCGTGACCACCAGGCTGTTGCGGAACCAGGACAGGAAATGCTGCGTCGGCGAGGTGTCGGGCACGTAGTCGCTGCCGGCCTGGAAGTACATCGGCTTGCCGTAGAGCAGCGCGGCATAGTGCTCGGCGGTGACGCTGTCGGGCAGCCAGGTCGGCGGGCTGGTGAAGATCTCCGGTGTCGGCTTGAGCGAGGTGGTGAGCGCCCAGAGCAAGGGAAAGCAGACCCCGAAGGTGACCGCAATCAAGAGCAGGTACAAAACGAAGCGCCGCAGCAGCTCGCCCCAGTCGAGATAGGCCAGCGGAGTCACGCCCAATCCTCCTTCCCGAAACGCATCAAGCGCAGATAGAGCACGCTGCCCAGCAGCAGCATCACCATCATGACGACGCCCGTGGCCGCACCGACGCCCAGCTTGAGGTTGGCGATCGACTGCTCGAAGGAGTAGATCGCGAGGTTGAAGGTCGAGGTCCCGGGCCCGCCCTTGGTCAGCAGGTAGATCTCCTCGAACTTGTTGAAGGTCCAGATCGTGCGGAACACGATCACCACCATCAACACCTCGGCCAGGTGCGGCAGCGTGACGTCCTTGAAGCGCCTGATCGGGCCGGCACGGTCGACCTTGGCGGCATCATAGAGTTCGAGCGGGATGGTCTGCAGCTTGGCGAGCACGCAGATCACGACGAAGGGCGTGTACTTCCAGACGTTCAGCATGATGGTCGAGGCCATCGCCATGTCCGGGGTCGACAGCCAGTAGATGTTGTCGTCGATGAGCCCGATCGAGAGCAGGATGTGGTTGACGATCCCGATCTCCGGATTGAACAGCCAAGTCCACATCAGGGCGATCACGGCGGTCGGCACGATATAGGGAAACATCAGCATGCCGCGGAAGATATTGATGCCGCGCAGAGGATTGTGCAGGAGCAGCGCGATCGCGACGCCGAGCACCGCCTGCAGGAAGATCGACGAGAAGGTCCAGACGGTTGCCTGGAGAAAGGAATCCCAGAACAGCGGATCGGTGAAGATCGCGTGGAAATTGTCCAGGCCGATGAAGGTCCACTGGTCCGGCCGCAAGGGGTTCCGGTAGTAGAACGACATGCGGATGACCTGGACGACCGGGTAGGCCATGAAGACGAGGCAGGCGATCAAAAACGGCACGATAAAGAGCACGCCGATCTGCATGTCGCTCAAGCGAACGCGATCGCGCCAGGAGCGCGGCACCGGCTGGCCCGGCGTTTCGGCCTTGCTGTGGTCGAGCGTCTGTTCCATCGTCCCGTGGACCGAAGACTGGAGAGGCCGGACCGGCGGGTCGGACGCCGGTCCGGTCGATGCGGGCATGGCGGCGCCGCGCGCCGCGCGCGCGGCCGGTTAGAGGATCAGCCGCATGTGCTCCTTGCGCACCTGCTCCAGCTCGCGCGCGCCCCACTTGGCGGCCTCGCTGGGCGACGTCCCGTCGAGCACGACCTTCTGCACCGTCTGCGAGAGGATCGAGCGGCCGTGGACGATGCCGGCCAGCGGATTGACGCCCTTGCGCAGTTCGTTGCCGGTGTTGCTCGAGTGCGGCAGCGAATCCCGATAGTAGGTCAGGATCGTGCGCTTCTTGTCCTCAAAGAAGGGGTGATCCGTCATGCGCGGATCCTCGACCACGTCCTTGTAGACGGGCGATACGTTGGGCACCAGCGAATGGCAATAGCGGATCAGCCACTCGCGCTTGGTCTGGTAGTAGGCCAGCGCCGCCTTGACCTCTTCCACGTAGGGATTGTTCGGCGCGGGGATGCTCCAACCCTGGAAGTCGTTCCAGTTGAAACGATTGCCCGTTGTCGGATGGGCGGCATGATTGAACGACTGGATCGCCTTGTAGATCTCGGGCGCCTCTTCGGCCGCGCGGCCGTAGACGCGGCCCCAGTAGAACACCATGCCGACCTGGCCGGTGACCATGGCGTCGACCACCTGGAGGAAGCTGTACTCCGCCGCACCGCGCGGCATGAAGGGCTGCAGCTCACGTACGAATTCAAGCGCCTCCGCCGTCGCCGGACTGTCGAAGGCGACCTCGAAGTTGTTGCCTGCGTCGAACATGCGCCCGCCCGCCGAGTGGAGCAGGGCGGCGAAGTGATAGTCGGTGCAGAGATTTCGGCCCAGCGCGATGGCGATACCGTCCAGGTCGGTCTTCTCGTGGATCGCCTTGGCCGCGTTCAGCAGGTCGTCCCAGGTCCAGCTGTCGGGGTCGCCGAGGCCGAGTTCCTCAACCACGTCCATGCGCACCATGAGAAGGTGCGGCTGGTGATGGGCCGGCAGGACGTACTGCGTGCCCTTCCAGGCGCCCCAGTCGGCGAACTCCACGCCCTCGATCATGCGGTCGCGGCCGACCTGGTCGACCACGTCGTCGACCGGCTCGAGCAGCCCCTCGGCCATCAACTGGTAGGCGATCGGCGACTCGACGCTGATCAGATGGGCCGGCTGGCGCGCGGCAAGGTCGGTCATGAGCTTGACGTAGACGCTGTCCCAGCTGACCGTCTCGATCTCGAACTTGAGGCCCGGCGCGTTGGCCGCGGCCCACTCGTTCATCGCGTCGACGGCGACGCCCGCATAGGGGCCCGGCTCGCCCCACACGCGAACGGTGCCCTGCTTGTCCGACTGGGCGCGCGCCGGTCTCGGGGCACCGAGATGGCCGGCGGCCAGCAGACCGCCCGCGGCGGCCGTGCCGCCGACCAGGAAATCGCGGCGGGTCAGGCCACCAAAGCGGCCTGAAAAGCGATAGCGTGCCATGTGCTGTCCTCCCTTTCGTGCTTGTTGCCCTCGCGGGCCCGCGTCTGCCGCGCCGGCCACGGCGCGGGTCCGGCCGCGGCAAGCGGCCGGTCGACGGAAGTGGCGGCAAAAGCGCTTATGTAACCGGTTACATCAATCACCCCGGCCTTCCCGCGCTGATCGCGACATATAGGAACACTAATGCAGCCATTGCCGCAGAGTCAACGACGTGAGGTGAATTGTTACTTCATTTCGGAAATTCACATAATTATCTTGCGTTAATGGCAGGGCCGCGCAAAGCTCCCTGTCAACCACGCAGGGAGCCGCCCAAGGTCCTGATGGAACCGTTTACGACCACGCCGATAAAGGGTCGAGGATGAGCCTGCCGGCCCGGCGCACGCACGACAACGGGCGACGCCGCCTGACCATTCGCGAGATCGCACGCGAGGCCGGGGTCTCGATCGCGACCGTGTCGCGCGTGCTCAATCGTCCGGAGCTGGTCACGGAGACCACCTGCAGCGCCGTGCGGCAGGTGATCGAGCGCCATCACTACGTCTCCCACGGCATGGCGATGTCGCTCGCCTCCGACCGCTCCTCGACTCTCGGCCTGGTCATTCCGACCATCACCAACTCGATCTACGCCTCCTCGACCCAGGCGATCCAACGCGCCGCGCAGAAGGCCGGCTATACCGTGCTGCTCGGCGTGTCCGAGTTCGACCCGGACAGCGAGGAGAAGCTCATCCGGCAGCTTCTGCAACGGCGCGTCGACGGCATTATCCTGACCGGGGGCGAGCGCTCGGAGGCGATCTACGACCTGATCGTGACCAACGGCGTGCCCTACGTCGTGACATGGAAGCTGATGAGCAGCGCCGTGCGGCCCTGCGTCTCCTTCGACAACTACGAGGCCGGCCGCCTGGCGATGCAGCACCTGACCGACCTCGGGCATCGGCGCATCGGCCTGATGTGCGGGCGCAGCGACGTCAACGACCGGGCGCGCGAACGCCGGCGCGCCTACGAGGACGCGCTCACGGAGTTCGGCATCGCGATCGACCCGCGCCTGGTCTACGAGCGCGATTTCGAGTTCATCGAGGGGCGCGCGGCCATGCACCGCATGCTTGCCGAGCAGGAGCCGCCGACCGCCGTGTTCTGCGCCAACGACATCCAGGCGATTGGCGCGCTGGTCGAATGTCAGGATGCCGGCCTGCGCGTGCCCGAGGACGTCTCGATCATCGGCTTCGACGACCTGCCGGTCGCCCAGTTCACTCAGCCCAAGCTGACCACGATACGCGTCCCGGCGACGCGCATGGGCCACATGGCGGCGAACAAGCTGATCGGCTGGATCAATGACGGCCGGGAGCCCGGCGTCGAGGAGCTGCCGGTGGAGCTGATTCTGCGCGACAGCACGGGGCCCGCGGCGCGGCGCGCGATCGCGTAGGCCGTCGCGAAGCCGCTCCCCATCGCCGGCGGCCCGCGCTCCGGCTCAGGTGTTCTGTGCCGCCTTGGCCTCGGCGCGCCGGCGGTGCAGGACCGGTTCGGTGTAGCCGTTGGGCTGCTCGCGCCCCTTGAACACCAGGTCGCAGGCCGCCTTGAAGGCGACGCCGTCGTAGCCGGGGGCCATCGGACGGTAGGCGGGATCGCCCGCGTTCTGCCCGTCGACCACGGCGGCCATACGCCTCATGGTCGCCATGACCTCGTCCTCAGACACCACGCCGTGGTGCAGCCAGTTGGCGATGTGCTGGCTGGAGATGCGCAGGGTTGCGCGGTCCTCCATCAGCCCGACGTCGTTGATGTCGGGCACCTTGGAGCAGCCGACGCCCTGGTCGACCCAGCGCACGACGTAGCCGAGAATGCCCTGCGCGTTGTTGTCGAGTTCCTGGCGGATCTCCTCGTCGGACCAGTTGGGCCGGTCGGCCAGCGGCACGGTCAGGATGTCGTCCAGGCTGGCGCGCGCGCGGCCGGCCAGCTTCTGCTGGCGCGCGGCGACGTCGACCTCGTGGTAATGCAGCGCGTGCAGGGTCGCCGCGGTCGGCGAGGGCACCCAGGCCGTGTTGGCGCCAGCTTCCGGATGGGCACGCTTGCTGGCCAGCATGTCGGCCATGCGATCCGGCATCGGCCACATGCCCTTGCCGATCTGCGCGCGGCCGCGAAAACCGCATTCGAGGCCGATATCGACGTTCCAGTCCTCGTAGGCCGTGATCCAGGGCGCCGACTTCATTTCGCCCTTGCGGATCACCGGCCCGCCCTCCATGCAGGTGTGGATCTCGTCGCCGGTGCGGTCGAGGAAGCCGGTGTTGATGAAGACCACCCGATCCTTGGCCGCGCGGATGCACTCCTTGAGGTTGACCGTGGTGCGGCGTTCCTCGTCCATGATGCCCATCTTGAGCGTGTTGCGCGCGAGACCCAGGGCGTCCTCGACGCGATCGAACATCTCGTTGGCGAAGGCGACCTCCTCGGGGCCGTGCATCTTCGGCTTGACGATGTAGACCGAGCCGGCACGGCTGTTGCGCAAGGGGCCGGTGCCCTTCAGGTCGTGCAGGGCGATGGCCGAGGTGAAGACGGCATCGAGGATCCCCTCGGGCGCCTCGCTGCCATCCTTTAGGCGCACCGCCGTGTTGGTCATCAGATGGCCGACGTTGCGCACCAGCATCAGAGACCGCCCGTGCAGCGCGAAGTCGCTGCCGTCGAGCGCCTTGTAGACGCGATCCCCGTCCAGCCGACGCTCCACCGTGCGGCCGCCCTTCTCGAAGCTCGCGGTCAGGCTGCCGCGCATCAGCCCGAGCCAGTTGCGGTAGACCGCCACCTTGTCCTCGGCATCGACCGCCGCGACCGAATCCTCGCAGTCCTGAATGGTGGTCAGCGCCGACTCGATCACGATGTCGGCGATACCGGCCGCGTCGTCCCTGCCGATCGGATGCGCGCGGTCGATCGCGATCTCCACGTGGAGACCGTTGTGCCGCAGCAAGACGGCCTCGGGCGCATCAGCCGTGCCGCGATAGCCGATGCAGCGCTCCGGCATCCGCAAGGCGGCCATCGCACCCGCCCCGAGCGCGACCCGCAGCGCGCCGCCGGCGGTCGCGTAGCCCGTGGCCTCTGCGTGCGACCCTTCGGTCAACGGGGCGATGCTGTCGAGCAGCTCGCGTCCCTTGGCGATGACCGCCCGGCCGCGCGCCGGATTGTAATCCGCGGTCCGCGCAAGCTCGCCCTCGTCGGGAATCGCGTCGGTGCCGTAGAGCGCGTCATAGAGGCTGCCCCAGCGGGCGTTGGCCGCGTTGAGCGCATAGCGCGCATTCATCACCGGCACCACGAGTTGGGGGCCGGCGACGGTCGCGATCTCCGGATCGACGCCGGCGGTGCCGATGGCGAAGTCGTCGCCCTCGGGCACCAGATAGCCGATCGACTCGAGGAAGGCCCGGTGCTCCGCGACATCGAAAGGCCGGCCGCGACGCTCCCTGAACCAGCCGTCGATCCGCGCCTGCAACTCGTCACGCCGTTTCAGGAGCGCCGCGTTGCGCGGCGCGAGGTCGTGGAGAATGGCATCGAGAGCCGACCAGAAGTCGGCCGCCGTAATGTCCAGTCCCGGGAGGACTTCCGTTTCCGTGAAGTCGGCCAGGACGTCTGCGACCTGGATATCGCCGATCTGCCGGTAATGCTGCACGTGACCTCTCCGAACTGCGCATGGCCGCGATTCGACGCGCCCCTGCAGGGAGCGCCCGTACTATACGGACTGGTCGACAGGGGTCCATAAGCAAGCGCGGCGGCGAAGTCTCGCCGCCGCACCGGATGCCCGCAAAGATTTCCGCCTGCCGCCCGCCGAACAGAATGCCGGCGCGGCGCCGCGGTCGCGGCCCGCTACATGCCGTAGCCCGCCGACTTCAGGACCGGCTCGGGATCTACCTGGTTGCCCTCGCTGTCGAACGAGGCGATATAGGAGATCACGTTGCGCCGGTCGGCCTCGTCCCGCAGACCCGCGAAGGCCATCTTGCCCTTCGGAATGACATCCTTGGGATCGGTCAGATAGGCGTCCAGGGTCTCGTAGTCCCAGACCTTGCCGTCGGCCATCGCCTTGAGCGTGCCCTCGCGCCCCTGCGAATAGCGATACCCCTCGACGGCGCCCCATTCGCGTCCGACCACGCCGTTGAGCACCGGGCCGACCTTGTTGCGCGCGTTCTCGCCGACCGCGTGACAGGCGCGGCACTTGTTGAACACCTTCTTTCCGGCCTCGACGTCGAAATCCTGTGCCTGGGCCCCCGAAGCAAGCAGCAGCGCGGTGGCAGCGGCAAGGGCGTAAATCTTCATCATCGAACCTCCCTAAACGAACGAATTTCGGCCTGTCGAACAACCGCCGTGCAGCCATTCGGCCGGCGACTGCGGGAGGAAGAGTGCATGCACCTTAACCTCCCTGTTCCATTACGCGGACATAGGGCGCAATCATCCCCGGTCAAACGCGAAGGGGCCCCCGACGTCTTGAGCGCCGACGGAAAGCCGCGGCGCGGCACCTTGTTTAGCCGCCGCACGCACCCTCGACAAGCCCGGGATCGCCGGCCGCCATTCCCCCTAGCGCCGGAAGATGATCGTCGCCTCGGCCAGCAGGATGCCGAATTTCGTAATCCTGGCCCGGTTCAGCAGGAGGTCCGGCTCCAGCAGGCAGAACCAGTCGTCGAAACGCACCTCCACCCGCCGCCGGCCGATCGGCAGGGCGAAGCGGTAGGACCAGGAAAAACTGTCGCCATCGACGGTGCCGTGCGCGTGGCCGATGACCTCTGGACAGGAGCCCTCGTAGCGCCCGCCGGCGAGCTTGACGATCTCCCAGGTGCGACGCTCCTGGCTGCCGTCGTCGTAGGAGAAGTCCTCGTCCAGCGTGAGAGTCCGCCCGTCCCAGCGCCCCTCCAGGTCGACCGCGAAGCGCCGCTTGAGCGTCCCGAAGCGGTCATGGACGACGCCGTAAGCCTTCGCCGCGCCGGAAAAGAAGGATTCGAGCGAGAAGCTGCCCGGCGCCCCTTGGCCGTGCCCGCGAGGCCCCAGCGGGATCGGTCCGCGCAGGCCGCGCAATTCCTCCGCACCCCGCGGATGATCGACGACGACAGCGGCATTCGATCTGCTTGTGTCCATTTTACCTGACACTCCGATATGGCGTTTATAACTGACAGTGTTACGCAGCGACGGCCCGTGCGGATCACTCGGCAGGCGGGCGATCACGCCCCGGACGGCCACTGCTTCGGACCGCCCCCCGCCCGCCCAGACGCAAGGCGAGATCGGCGAGATGCGCGAGCAGGGCAGCGGAAAGCCAGAACGCCATGACCGGCCAGGCGCCGCCGGCGAGCGCGGTACGCATGGCGGCCAGCAGGCAGCCTCCGGCGAGCAGGAACGGCAGCAGGCGCAGCGCCTCTGCCGCCCTTCCCCTGCGCCAGTACAGAAACGACAGGAGCAGGGCCTCGGCGAGCAGGACGCCAAGCGCCAGATCGACTATCCGCCCGCTGGCGAAGAGGCTCTCCATGGCCGCGTCTCCGTCGCGCCGACGGCGATCAGCGAAGGCCGCTGGGTCTGGCGGCGCCGCCCAGGGGGCGCGAAACGGCGCGAACGGCCGGTGCCGCGATCATGGCGCGACCAGACCGCAGAGATGGGCCAAATCCTTGAAGAATATGCGCAGGTGCGCCGCCGGGCGGGCGCGCACCAGGCGCTTGTTCATGTAGGCCTCCCAGGTCAGCCGCTGCACGTCGCGGTCACGGCAGATGCTGACGAAGCGCTCGCGCCGGCGGTCGTTGCAGTACCAGAAGCGCTGCATCATCCCGAGGATCCAGAACACGCGGCCATGCTCCTTCATGAAGCGGCGACGGGCCGTGGCGAGCGCGCGCGCATCGCCTGTCTCGAGAAAGGCATTGACGGCCTCGGCGGCCATGCGGCCGCCGGCCATGGCGTAGTAGATGCCCTCGCCGGAGGCCGGCGCGACGATTCCCGCCGCATCGCCGGCGAGCACGACGTCTCGGCCGTCGTCCCAGCGGCGCAACGGTTTCAGCGGGATCGGCGCGCCTTCGCGGCGCAGCGTCTCGGCCGCCTCGAGGCCGATGGTCTGGCGCAAACTCGCGGTGGCGGCGCGCAGCCCGAAACCCTTTTGCGCGGAGCCGACGCCGATGCTGGCCGAGCCGCCATGCGGAAAGACCCAGGCGTAGAAGTCGGGCGAAAGCCGGCCCTGGTAGTAGACGTCGCAGCGCGTGCCGTCGTAGGCGTCGCTCGCGGCCTCGGGGGCGCGCACGATCTCGTGATAGGCAAAGACGAAAGGCACCGACTCGCCACCCGGCACGGCTTGGCGCGCGACCTCGGAGCGCGCGCCGTCGGCGCCGACGACGCTGCGCGCGCGCACGCGGCAGGGCTCGCCCTGGCGCCCTTTGGCCTGGTAGACCACGACCGCCGTGCCGTCGGCATCGCGCTCGAGCCGCTTGAAGGTGCCCTCGCGCCGCTCCGCGCCGGCGGCACCTGCGCGCGCGCGCAGCCATTCGTCGAATACCTCGCGGTCGACCATGCCGACGTAGCCGCCCTCGATCGGCATGTCGACGCTGCGCGCAGAGGGCGCGACCATGCGCGCACTGTTGATGCGCGCACAGAGCAAGGACGGCGGGATGCCGAAATCCCGGATCAGGCGCGGCGGGATCGCCCCGCCGCAGGGCTTGATGCGACCGGCCCGGTCAAGCAGCAGGACCGAGCGGCCGGCCCGCGCGAGATCGTCCGCCGCCGTGCTGCCCGCGGGACCGCCACCTACCACGACGACGTCGAAAGCGTCACGACTCTCGGCCATGGTCATCTCCTTTCACCCGGATGCAAGGCCGCTGCCGACCGGCAGGGCAGGCTCGCGCGTTCGGCCCCTGGCGGCGCCTTCTGCCAGGCCGAGGCGCAGCGCCAAAATTGCGGACACAAGGAACAGCAGGGCTTCGCCGGCAAAGACGCTGGCATAGGCAACCAGCGGCGAGCCAAGCAGCGCCCGGGCCACGTCCACGGCCACCGTACCGAGGAAGCCGCCGAGGCCGAAGGCGGTGGCCTGCGCGGCCCCCCACAGCCCCATGCGGATGCCCTGGCGCCGCGCGCGACCCTCGTTGGCCAGTCCCATCATGGTGCCGATCGCGGCGACGGCGAACGCGCCGTTGGCGACGCCGAGGGCAAAGACCGTCCCGCGCAGGGGCCAGGCAGCGCCGAAGAAACCGGACGCGGCCAGACCGGCCAGGGCGATCGCCGAGGCGATGCAACCGCCGACCGCCCAGCGCCGCATGGAGCCGAAGCGGCGCCCGCCGATCGCGCTGCCGGCCAGCGCGACCAGGATCATCCCGGCCAGCACGCCGCCGTGCTGGACGCCCGCTAGGCGCGTGGTCTCGCCCGGCGTCATGCCAAAGACGAGACCGGCGAACGGCTCGAGCACCAGATCCTGCGCGCTGTAGGCGAGCATCGAGACGAACACGAAAACCGTGAAGCGGCGCGCCCTGGGCTCGGCCCAGACTTCTCCCAGGACCAACCGGAACGACGGCCGGCTCTCGCCCGCAGGTGCCGCCGCCAGTGGCGCGACGGCCCGCGCGCCGCGCTCGACGCCCCAGACGGCAAGCAGGGTGACCAGCAGCGCGACGGCAGCCACGCCCGCCGAGACCGCGACCAGGCGGGCCGGCGAAAAGGGATCGAGCAGGTGGCCGGCCACTGTCGCCGTCACCACCATGCCGGCGATCATCATGATCCAGACGATCGAGGCGGCGGCGGCGCGCCGCCGCTCCCCGACCCGGCTGGCGAGAAGGGCAAGCAGCGAGGTGCCGGCGGCGCCGACGCCGCCGCCGATCAGCACGAAGCCGGCGATTGCCAGGGCGACGCCGGCGGCCAGGTGGCTCGCCATGACCGCGGTGGCCAGCGCGGCGGCGACGCCGCCAAGGGCAAGCACAGCCATGCCGCCCACGATCCAGGGCGCGCGGCGGCCGCCGAGGTCCGAGCCGTGGCCCCAGCGCGGACGGGACAGCTGGACCGCGTAGTGCAGGCCGACGAGCGCGCCGGGCACCATGGCCGGCAGGGCCAGCTCGACGACCATGACCCGGTTGAGGGTCGAGGTGGTCAAGACGACGATCGCGCCGAGGGCGGTCTGGACCAAGCCCAGCCGCAGAATCCCGAGCCAACCGAGCGCCGCGCCGGTCACGGCGTCGCCCCGACCAGACCGCGCACGGCGAAAGCGCTGACCAGCATGCCGATCACATAAAGCGTCGTGCCGCTGGCGTTATAGAGGGCCGCATTGCGGCGCGGGCGCGCGAGCAAAGCTGCCCGGTCGAGGAGATAGCGCACCATCAGCACGCACTGGAGCAGCAGCAGGACCACGACCGCCAGGGCGTAGAGCGGCCGGCCCCAGTCCCACAGGAGGCCGATCACGACGACCTGGGGCAGGGCCATGACGAGACAGGCGAGGCGCGCCGCATTGGCCTCGCCGAGCTGCACCGGCAGGCTGCGCACGCCCATGCGCCGGTCGCCCTCGACCGCCTTGAAGTCGTTGAGCGTCATGATGCCGTGGGCGCCCAGGCTGTAGAGGGCCGCCAGCGCGAGAATCCGGCCGTCGGGCAGGCCGCCGAGCAGCACCGCCGCGCCGGTGAACCAGGCCAGGCCCTCGTAGCAGACCGCGACCGCGGCGTTGCCCGACCAGCCGTTCAGCTTGAGGCGCAGCGGCGGCGCGCTGTAAGCCCAGGCGAGAAAGAGACCGAGGACGGTGGCGCCGAACACCCAGGTCCCGAGAAAGGCCGCCACCGCAAGCGACAGGGCGGTCCACAGCAAAACAACCGCCGGCGCCCAACGGCCGGGAATCCGGCCCGAGGGTATCGGCCGGTCCGGTTCGTTGATGGCGTCGACATGGCGATCGTACCAGTCGTTGATGGCCTGGCTCATGCCGCACACCAGCGGGCCGGCGAGGATAATTCCGGCGATGACGACCGGCCAGCGGTCGAGGAGCGGAACGCCGGCCGAAACCGCGCCACAGGCGAAGGCCCACATGGGCGCGAACCAGGTGATGGGCTTAAGCAGCTCGACGACGGCCCCGACCGAGGGGCGGGCGTCCAAGGCGGCGACGAAGGCAGTCCGGCTCATGGACTGTAGCGTAAACTTGACAGTACAGTACTGTCAAGTTGACATGACACACCCCCCGCGGCTTTTTTTGCTTCGCCCGACTGCGTCAGGCCAATCGGCTCATGCGCTCGGCGGTCGCCTGACCCGCGACCCGCCGAGGGGGCGGTCGGCGTCAAGAGCCCGCCAGCGCCCGCGACGCAGCGAAGGTCAGTCCTGGGAGTTTCCGTAGGGCTTGCCGTTCTCGTCAGCGTCGAGATCGCCGAGGCCGTAACGGCGCAGCTTGGCATAGAGGCTCTGGCGGCTGAGACCGAGCATCTGCGCCGCCGAGGCCCGATTGTCCCCGGTCAACTCCAGTGCGGCCTCGATGCACAGACGCTCGATAACGTCGGTGGTCTCGCGCACGACGTCCTTCAGCGACATGTGGCCGATCAGGGTGGTCAGCTGCTCGACCGATTGCGGCAAACCGTCGACCCCGCCGAAGGCGCGCAAGGGCGCACGTACGTGCCGCATCGAAAAACCGTAGACCGGCTCGGGCTTGCTCGGCACCGCGACTGCGGCGATCTCGACGTCGGCCGTGGCGCCGTACTCGCCGCGCAGGACGGTCGCGAAGCGGCGCACCGTCCCGTGCTCGCGCAGGTTTGCCATCAGGACGTTGAGGTCGACGCCGGGCCGGTCGAACCAGCGATCGAGCGGCTCGCCGCGGACGTGCTCGAGGGCGACCACCTGGGCGAGATCGAGAAACGCGGGGTTGGCGTCGAGGATCCGGCGCTCCTGGTCGGCGACCACGAAGCCATCGGGCAGACGGCGAATCACCTCCAGGAAGGGCGAGCGCGCCGCCGCCGCCTGTTCCGCCTCTGCCGGCATGAGGCGCACCAAGAGATAGGCGGTTTCGTCCTGGCGGAACAGGGAGGCCGCCACGAAAACGTCCGTCTCGCCGGCGGCGAGGCGCGCCTCCAAGCGCTCGGAGCGGCCGCCGGCCAGGGTGCCGGCGAGCATCTGCTGGACTGCGACCGCGCTGCCCCGCGCGAACAGCTCGGCGACCCGCCTGCCTTCCAGCTTGGCGGCCGCCACGCCGAGCAGGCGCGCGGCGGCGGGATTGGCCTCGGCCACGCGCAGGGTGGAGCCATTGACGATGAGCACCGCTTCCGAGGCGAGCTGGAACAGGAGCCGGTACCTCGTCTCGGCATGGCGCAGACGCTCGTACTCGCGCTCCATCTCGAGCTGCGTCTTGACCAATTTCTGCTGCAGGGCCGCCACATTGCGCATGTCGCGGCCAAAGGCGATCAGCCGGCCGCCCTTGTCGAGCTGGACCGCGGAGTAGCGAACCGGGACGTCGCCGCCGCGGGGCACCGCGTGATTCACCTCGCGCCAGCGCGAGGACGACTTGCTGCTGGCCTCCTGCCGGATCGATTCGATCTTGCTGCGGCACTCCGGGGTCACGGTGTCGACCCAGGACTTCCCGAGCCATTTGGTCCCGGCATCCTTGAGCAGATCCTCGTTGCCGAAAGCGGCGTCGCGAATGATGCCTTGCTCGTCGATGATCAAGGCGACGTCCGAAGCGGCCGCCAGAAGTCGGCCCACGCTGTCGGCATCGATCTCGCCTAGCGAGTCTTTTGGGCTCATGAAATGGCTCACGGTCGGTCCTAAAACCAAGCTATCCATGCAGCACAGCGGTACGCAAGCTTCTTGGGTCTGCCAACATTACTCCTTCCACCAAAGACTGCACGCGCGCCCCCTGCCGGCGCCTGAGCCCGTCACAGGGCGCTACGTGCTGGACGTCGACGGCACGGCAATGCGCGACGCCCATTCCACCGCCTGCTTGCCGTCGGTCGCCATGGCGTCGGCGCCGACCTGCTCGACCCGCTCGGGATGACCGCAGAAGGCAGAGCCCCCGACCATGACCAGAGGCTGCGGGTTGCGCGAACAATGGCGAATCGTGCGGATCGCGACTGTGCAGTCGTCCAGGGTCGATTCGCAACTGACGGACAGCCCGACCACGGAGAACCACTCGCGCCCGGCCAGCCGGGTAAGATCGACCATCGAGTTCATGGGACCGCCGCGTACGTTCCAGCCGGCGCGGCGAAAGAACTCTTCGACGATCAGCATCCCGAGGACGTGCTGGTCTCCGGGCAGCGTGGCGAGCAGGACGCGGGGGCCGTCGACCGCCCGGCCCGCACCCTCCTCGAAGGCCGGACAGCGCGCCCGCAACAGGCGGTGCAGCCGGCACAGGCCAACCGTCACTTCGGCGAATCCGCACTCATCCTCGTCCCACAAGGTTCCCAGCCGGCGCGCTGTCGGGGCAATCAGCATGAGAAAGATGGCCTCGAGCGGCACCCCGTCGAGGATCAGGGCGTCGATGTATGCGGAGGCGACCAGATCGTCGTGCTCCAGAACCAGGCGGGTGAACTCCGCCACTGTCGCATCGTTGATCCGTCGCGCGGACCGCTTGGGCGCCACGGTCGCCGCGGGCCGCGGGGGATCGGAGCGCAGCGCCATCATCAGGCGCGGGATGATCTCGGCTTCTATGGTCTGCTCCAACACCCCATAGCGTTCGTCCTGGACGCGATCCGGCCCGCGGGGCGCCGTGCCGGGTCGGCCGTTGTGACTCGATTTGTCCCCATCGCTCTGTGGAAAAACGGCTGCCTCACTGAACCTTCTCATCTCAGTCATCAGGACACCTCCCGTCGTCCAAGGACTGCTCGTTGGCTTTATGAGGGGAAGCTAATATTTGTAACAAAACGGGCTCTTGAGCCGTTACTTTTTATTTTTAGATCCCCCCAAGAAACCATCCCGAACACTCTGTCTAGACTAGAGAGTTAATCACGTTTGTTTCGGTGAGACGACCGCCTTTCTGAGGTACGGCGCCGTTTTTCGGTGTATCGCGCCGCGCCGAACCGTGAGCAGAGTAACTGTCAGTTTGATTGGACGTCAAGTTTTATTGACAGCTCCGTCATCGCGACCTAGAGTCCCCCCTCAAGGACCAACTGCCGCCATCGGGCGGGGAAACGGGGGATGCCGGGAAGGGATGCAAGCGCAGCGCCACAGAGGTCCGGAACGCGATCGACCCCGCGCCAAGCGGCCGCCCCTCTATAGCCCCGAGGAACGCCGCCGCCGGGATGCAACCGTCTGGACCCTCGTCCAGGGCGTACTGGCACCGCTGCAGTTCCTGGTGTTCCTGGTCAGCCTCGGCCTGGTGCTGCGCTATCTGGCGACCGACGAAGGCCTCCTCGCCGCCACCCTCTCCATCGTCGTCAAGACGCTGATCCTCTACGCGATCATGGTGACTGGCGCGATCTGGGAGAAGGTCGTCTTCGGGCGCTATCTCTTCGCCCGGCCGTTCTTTTGGGAAGACGTCTTCAGCATCGTGGTGCTCGCGCTCCACACCGCCTATCTCGGCGCGCTGCTGTTCGATCTGCTGGGCGCGCGCGGTCAGATGTACCTCGCTCTGGCCGCCTATGCCGCCTATGCGATCAACGCGGCTCAGTTCCTCCTCAAGCTGCGGGCCGCGCGTCGAGACCCGATCGCGCCTGCGGAGCCCGATTCCCTGGCCCCGGAGTTCGCCCGATGAGCGCGGCCGGCATGGGCAGCGCCGCACCGGCGCCGCAGGGTTGCAGCGAACGCGCAGTCCTGCGCGAGCGCGGCCAGCGCGAGGTCTTTTGCGGCCTCACCGGGATCGTCTGGCTGCACCGCAAGATCCAGGACGCTTTCTTCCTGATCGTCGGCTCGCGCACCTGCGCCCACCTCATGCAGTCGGCCGCGGGCGTCATGATCTTCGCCGAGCCGCGCTTCGCCACCGCCATCCTGGAGGAGCGTGACCTCGCCGGCCTCGCCGATGCCAACGAGGAGCTCGACCGTATCGTCGCCCGCCTGCTCGAGCGGCGCCCGGAGATCCGCCTTCTGTTCCTGGTCGGCTCCTGCCCGTCCGAGGTCATCAAGCTGGATCTGAGCCGGGCCGCGCAGCGCCTCTCGCAGCGCTTCGCCCCGGACGTGCGGATCCTCAACTACTCGGGCAGCGGCATCGAGACGACCTTCACCGAGGGCGAGGATGCCTGTCTCGCCGCCCTGGTCCCCGAGCTGCCGGCCGCCGCGCCCGACGCCGCGCCTTCGCTGATGGTGGTCGGCGCGCTGGCCGATATCGTCGAGGACCAGTTCGCGCGCCTATTCGCCGAACTCGGCATCGGGCCGGTTCATTTTCTGCCGGCCCGGCGCGCCGCCGATCTACCGCCGGTGGGCCCCGGCACCCGCTTCCTCCTGGCACAGCCTTTCCTGGGCGCCACCGCGCGGGCGCTGGAGGGGCGCGGTGCAACGCACCTGCAGGCCGCCTTCCCGCTCGGCGCCGACGGGACCACGGCGTGGCTGAAGGCGGCCGCCGACGCCTGGGGCGTCGAGCCGCTGCACTTCAACAGGGCGACCGCGGCCGCACGCGAGCGGGCGCGCCGCGCGCTCGAGCGCTACCGCGCCGCCCTCCAAGGCAAGCGCATCTTCTTCTTTCCCGACTCTCAGCTCGAGGTGCCGCTTGCGCGCTTCCTCCACGGGGAACTAGGCATGACTCCGGTCGAGGTCGGCACGCCCTATCTGCATCGGCACATCGTCGGGCGCGACCTCGAAGCCCTGCCCGCCGAGGCGCAGATCAGCGAGGGCCAGGACGTCGAGCACCAGCTCGACCGCTGCCGCGCGGCGGCCCCGGACATGGTGGTGTGCGGCCTCGGCCTGGCCAATCCGCTCGAGGTCGAGGGCTTGACCACCAAGTGGTCCATCGAACTCGTGTTCACGCCAATCCAGGGCTACGAGCAGGCCGGCGACCTCGCCGAGCTGTTCGCCCGCCCGCTCGACCGGCGCACGAGGCTGGAGGTCTAGGCCATGCAGCTCACGGTCTGGACCTACGAGGGCCCGCCTCACGTCGGCGCCATGCGGGTCGTGACCGCGATGAGGGACATGCATTACGTCCTGCACGCCCCGCAGGGCGACACCTACGCCGACCTGCTGTTCACCATGATCGAGCGGCGACAGGCGCGCCCGCCGGTCACCTACACGACCTTCCAGGCGCGCGATCTCGGCGCCGACACCTCCGACCTTTTCAAGTCCGCGGCGCACGAGGCCTACGAGCGCTTCCGGCCGCAGGCCATGCTTGTCGGTGCCTCCTGCACGGCGGAACTGCTGCAGGACGATCCCGGCGGACTGGCGCGCGCGCTCGACCTGCCGATCCCGGTCATTCCGGTCGAGCTGCCGGCCTATCAGCGCAAGGAAAACTGGGGCGCCGCCGAGACCTTCTACCGCATCGTCCGCGCGCTGGCGGGACCGCACGCGCCCGCGCCCGGCAGCGCGCGCTCGGAGCGCCCCTCCGGCACGGCGCCGTCTTGCAACCTGCTTGGTCCGACGGCGCTCGGTTTCCGGCACCGCGACGACGTGACCGAGGTCACCCGGCTGCTCGAACTGCTCGGCATCCGGATCAACATCGTGGCGCCGCTCGGCGCGACGCCGGCCGACATCGCGCGCCTCGGCGAGGCGGACTTCAACATCGTGCTCTACCCGGAGGTCGGCACGACCGCCGCCCAGTGGCTGAAGCGCGCCTTCGGCCAGCCCTTCGTCTCGACCGTGCCGATCGGCGTCGGCGCAACCCGCGACTTCATCGCCGAGGTCGCGGCGATGGCCGGACTCAAGCCGGCCGCGGCCGACGAGCAGGCCGCGTCCAACCTGCCCTGGTGGTCACGTTCGATCGATTCGACCTACCTGACCGGCAAGCGCGTCTTCGTGTTCGGCGATGCGACCCACGCCATCGCCGCCGCCCGCGTGGCGCAGAACGAAATGGGCTTCCAGGTCGTCGGCCTCGGCAGCTACAGCCGCGAGCGCGCCCGCGAGGTACGCGCCGCGGCCGAAGGCTACGGTCTCGAGGCGCTGATCACCGACGACTATCTCGAGGTCGAATCGGCGATCGCCGCGCTGCAGCCCGAGCTGGTGCTGGGCAGCCAGATGGAGCGCCACATCGCCAAGCGGCTGGGCATCGCCTGCGCCGTGATCTCGGCGCCGGTCCACGTCCAGGACTTTCCGGCCCGCTACTCGCCGTTCATGGGCATGGAAGGGGCGAACGTGCTGTTCGACACCCTGATTCACCCGCTGACCATGGGCCTGGAGGAGCACCTCCTCGGCATGTTCCGCGACGACTTCGAGTTCAACGACGAATCGGGGCCGTCGCATCTCGGGCATCAAACGCGGCGCGCTCCGGCGGCCGCCGAGCCGGCGCCGCCAAGCGGCGACGGCGCCGATGACATGGCCCGTGCCGCAACGCCGGGCTGGAGCGCGGACGCGGAGCAAGAGCTTCGCAAGATACCCTT
>CAZDBC010000006.1:20077-22965 GCA_964503295.1 uncultured Kiloniellaceae bacterium
GCAAGGCACGACGCAACACCGAACGCTTCGCCAGCGAGCGCGGCCTCGGCACCATAACGCTCGAGACTCTCTATGATGCAAAAGCTCACTTTGGCCGCTGAAGCGACCCCCGTGCGGGTCGTCGTAGTCACGCTCGACAGCCACCTCGCGAAGGTTGCGGAAGGGGCACGCACACGGCTGAGGAAGGACATCCCGGGCCTCGAGCTGTCGTTCCACGCGGCCGCGGACTGGCCCGGCGACCCGGATGCCCTGGCGCGCTGCCGCGCCGACATCGCGCAGGGCGATATCATCCTGGTGACCATGCTGTTCCTGGAGGACCAGGTCGAGGCCGTGCTGCCCGACCTGCAGGCGCGCCGGCCCGACTGCGACGCCATGATCGGCTGCATGTCGGCGGGCGAGATCATCCGCCTGACCCGGATCGGCAAGCTCGCGATGGACGGCAAGCAGGGCGGCCCGATGGCCCTTCTGAAGCGGCTGCGCGGCGGACGCAAGAAGGGACCGAGCGCCGGCGCGCAGCAGATGGCGATGCTGCGCCGGATCCCCTCGATCCTGCGCTTCATTCCCGGCACGGCGCAGGACCTGCGCAGCTACTTCCTGACGCTGCAGTACTGGCTCGCCGGCTCGGAAGACAACATCGTCAACCTGGTCCGTCTGCTGGTCGGCCGCTATGCGGACGGTCCGCGCCGGTCGCTGCGCGGCAACCTCAAGGCGGCGCCGCCGGTCGAGTACCCCGACGTCGGCCTCTACCATCCTCGCGTGCGCGGCCGCATTACAGAAACTGCCGACGACCTTCCGGGCGACCGCAAGCGCGCGCGCGGCACTGTCGGTCTCCTGGTCATGCGCTCCTACGTGCTGGCCGGCAACACGGCGCACTACGATGGCGTCATCGCGGCGCTCGAGGCGCGCGGCCTGCGGGTCGTGCCCGCCTTCTCCGGCGGGCTCGACGCGCGCCCGGCGATCGAGCGCTATTTCATGGAGGACGGCGCGACACGGATCGACGCGCTGGTCTCCCTGACCGGCTTCTCCCTGGTCGGTGGCCCCGCCTACAACGACTCGCAGGCGGCCGAGGAGGTGCTCGCCGGACTCGACGTGCCCTACATCGCGGCCCATGCGGTCGAGTTCCAGACGCTCGACGCCTGGCGCGACTCGACCCGCGGCCTGAGCCCGGTGGAGAGCACCATCATGGTCGCGATCCCGGAGCTCGACGGCGCCACCGGGCCGATGGTCTACGGCGGCCGGGCACAGGACGGCCTCGGCAAGGACGGCGGCGACGGCCGGCTGATGGAGGCCTGCGACGAGCGCGTGACCATGCTGGCCGCCCGGGTCGAGCGGCTGATCGCTCTGCGCCGAACGCCCCCGGCCGAACGCAAGGTCGCGGTCGTGCTGTTCAACTTTCCGCCTAATGCGGGCAACGCCGGAACGGCCGCCTTCCTGTCCGTGTTCCGCTCGCTCCACAACAGCCTGCGCGCCCTGCGCGACGCCGGCTACAGCGTCGAGCTGCCGGACGACGTCGACGCCCTGCGCGAGGCGGTGATCGCCGGCAATGCCGAGCAGTTCGGCACCCGCGGCAACGTGCACGCGCGCATCCCGACCGACGACCACGTCCGGCGCGAGCGCTGGCTGGAGGCGATCGAGTCGCAATGGGGCCCGGCGCCCGGACGGGACCTGAGCGACGGCAGCGCGATCTTCGTGCTCGGCGCCCGGTTCGGCAACGTCTTCGTCGGCCTGCAGCCGGGTTTCGGCTACGAGGGCGATCCCATGCGCCTGCTGTTCGAGCAGGGCTTCGCGCCGACCCACGCCTTTTCCGCATTCTACCGCTATCTGCGCGAGGACTTCGGGGCCGACGCCGTGCTGCACTTCGGCACCCACGGCGCACTCGAGTTCATGCCCGGCAAGCAGGTCGGCATGTCCGACGACTGCTGGCCCGACCGCCTGATCGACGACCTGCCGAACCTCTATCTCTATGCCGCGAACAACCCCTCCGAGGGCGCGATCGCAAAGCGCCGCTCGGCGGCGACCCTGGTCAGCTACCTGACGCCGTCGCTGGCCCAGGCCGGGCTGTACCGCGGCCTGATCGACCTCAAGTCCTCGCTCGAGCGCTGGCGCCAACTGCCGCCGCAGGCCGACAGCGAGCGCGGTCGGCTGGCCGAGCTGATCCTGGCCCAGGCCGAGGCGCTCGATCTCGAGACCGATGTCGCCGACGGCGGCATCGACGGCGTCGTCGCGCGCCTGACCGAAACCATTCTGGAGCTGGAGTACAGCCTGATTCCCGACGGCCTGCACGTGGTCGGCGAGCCGATGAGCCGCAGCGAGCGCATCGACAGCCTGACCGCCGTCGCCGAGGCCTCGCACGGTGCAGAGGACGCACGCGCGGCCATCGAGGCGCTGGTCGACGGCCATCCGATCGAACGTGCGGCGCGGCTCGCGCCTGACCTGGAGGAGCCGGCGCGCGGCGAGATGTTGCGCCAACTCGCGGACATGGACCGCATGCTCGCCGAGAACCACGAGCTGCAGGGCCTGCTGACCGCGCTCGACGGCCGCTTCGTGCGCCCCTCGCCGAGTGGCGACCTTCTGCGCACGCCGGCCATCCTGCCGACCGGACGCAACCTGCACGGCTTCGACCCCTTCCGCATCCCCAGCGCCTTCGCCGTCAGCGACGGCGCCCGTCAGGCCGAGCGCCTGCTGGCGCGCCACCGGGCCGACGGCAACGGCGTTCCGGAGACCGTGGCGCTGGTGCTCTGGGGTACCGACAACCTGAAGACCGAAGGCGGGCCGATCGGCCAGGCCCTGGCCCTGATCGGCGCCCGCGCCCGCTTCGACAGCTACGGCCGACTGTCCGGCGCCACTCTGATACCCCTGGCCGAACTCGGCCGGCCGCGCATTGACGT
>CAZDBC010000007.1:0-14078 GCA_964503295.1 uncultured Kiloniellaceae bacterium
AAGGTTTGTCCGCCGGCGATCGCGGTAGCCGATGAGACAGCCGTCCGGACCGGCGTCCGCGCCCGGGACCTTTCCGGGCCCGTAAGGAGGTGGCTCCGTCGGTCGGGCCGTCGGGGCGCTTCGGAAACTAATCCCGGAGCGCCTCGTTGGGATATTGGTGGTTTGCGGCAAAGGTCGATCGAAACGAGGGGTATGCCGGCACGATGGTGTCTTCGCGCGAGGATGAACAGAGGGGCGCCATCGTTGCCATTCAGGGCAGCGTCGTCGACGTCCGCTTCAAACAGCGGGTGCCGGCGATCAACAGCCTGCTCGAAGCAGGAGAGGAGCGAGCGATCAAGATCGAGGTCGCGGCCCTGCTCGATGATCGCACGGTGCGCGGACTCGCGCTCAACCCCGCGGCCGGGCTCGTTCTCGGGATGCCTGTGGTCGATACCGGGCAATCTTTGACCGTGCCGGTCAGCGAGCGGGTTCTCGGGCGTGTCCTCAATGCTTTCGGCGAGACGATCGACGGCAAGGAGGCGCTGGGTGACGTCGAGCGCCGACCAATTCACCGCGCACCGGTGCCTTTGTCGCGCCGAGAGGTCCGTACCGAGATCTTCGCCACCGGGATCAAGGCCATCGACCTGCTTGCGCCGCTGGAGCGTGGGGGCAAAGCCGGCCTGTTCGGCGGTGCCGGCGTCGGCAAGACGGTGCTGATCACCGAAATGATCAACAACATGGTCGGCAAGTATCGCGGGGTCAGTTTGTTTTGCGGCATCGGCGAGCGCTGCCGGGAGGCCGAAGAGCTCTACCGTGAAATGCAGGAAGCCGGGGTTCTCGATCGCACGGTCATGGTCTTCGGGCAGATGAACGAGGCGCCTGGCGTGCGCTTTCGGGTCGGCCATTCGGCAATGACGATCGCCGAATACTTCCGCGACGACCGGCAGCAGGATGTATTGGTGCTGATCGACAACATCTTTCGTTTCATACAGGCGGGTTCCGAGGTCTCCGGTCTGCTCGGGCGAATCCCCTCGCGGGTCGGATATCAGCCGACTCTCGGCACGGAGCTCGCGGAGCTGGAAGAGCGTATCTGCAATACCCGTGCCGGTTCCATTACCTCGATCCAGGCGGTCTACGTCCCGGCCGACGATTTCACCGATCCTGCCGCGACCCACACCTTCTCGCACCTTTCGGCGTCGATCGTGCTGTCCCGCAAGCGCGCAAGTCAGGGGCTCTATCCGGCCGTCGATCCTCTCCAGTCCTCGTCCAAGATGCTGACGCCCGGCGTCGTTAGCGAGCGTCACTACCGCATCGCCCGTCGGGTGCGGCAGGTGCTGGCCGAGTACGAGGAGTTGAAGGACATCATCGCCATGCTCGGTCTGGAAGAGCTATCCGAGCAGGACCGGGCGACCGTCGCGCAAGCGCGGCGGATCGAGCGCTTTCTGACCCAGCCGTTCTTTACCACCGAACAGTTTACCGGCCAGAAAGGCAAGATGGTCGATCTCGACGACACGCTGGACGGGTGCGAACGAATTCTGGCGGGCGAACTCGGCGATCACCCGGAGCGGGCTTTCTACATGATCGGCGGGCTGGAGGACCTCGGATCGCCCGGCAAGCGATCTTCGGCCCCGGCGGCCTCTGAAGACGGGCGGGCGGAAGCTTAGGGAGGCGGCATGCAGCTTAAAGTGTTGCTTCCGGTCAGGGTGCTGGTCGACGAGCCGGTGCGGAAGGTGGTCGCGGAGGCGCAGAACGGCACCTTCGCCCTGCTGCCCAGGCATGTCGATTTCGTGGCTGCGCTGGTGCCGGGAATTTTGGCGTTCGTCAACGAGGAGGGCAAAGAGCAGGTGCTGGGGATCGACGAGGGTACGCTGGTCAAATGCGCGGACGAGGTTCTCGTCTCGGTACGCAACGGCTTCCATGGCCGGGACCTTGCGACGTTGCGCCAGCGGGTCGAAGAGGAGTTCCTCCAGTTGGACGAGCATCAGCGGGTTGCCCGCGCTGCGCTGGCCCGACTGGAGGCAGGCGTCGTGCGCCGATTCATCCAGCTCGAAGAGCGGCCATGAGCCCGGGATCCGACGAGGGTCCGGGCCCCAAGTCGCGGCGCAAGAGGGAAATGGCCGAGGAGGTGGGGCGTAAGGCCGCGCGCAAGCTCAAGGCGCGCCGCGAAGAAAGACGGGGCGTGTGGTTCGGGCTCGGTATGTTCGGTCTCGTCGGCTGGGCCGTGGCGGTGCCGACCCTGATCGGGATCGCGCTGGGCCTGTGGCTCGATGCCCACTATCCGGCGGGATTTTCCTGGACGCTGAGCCTTCTCTTCATCGGTATCGCGCTCGGATGCCTGAACGCCTGGTTCTGGGTGAAGCGGGAGAGCCGACATGAATGAGGCCGAGGTCGATCTTTCGTACCTGATCCTTCTGATCGGCGCGGCCCTTGTCCTCACGGTGGCCACGCGCGCCAGCCTGGCGCGGCTGTCGCTGCCCGCCCTCGCCGGCTATATCGTGCTCGGTCTGCTGATCAACCTTGTGGATTCCCGTTGGCGCTTCATAGACCTTTCCGCCGCCCACGGCTTGGCTCTACTCGCCGACATCGGGATCATCGCCCTGCTGTTTCGCGTCGGCCTGGAGAGCAATCTTCAGAACCTGGTTCGCCAGTTGCGGGGTGCCTCGGTGATCTGGGTCGGCAACTTCGGACTCAGTGCCGTGGCCGGTTTCGCTGCCGTCTACCTGCTCGGCTACGGGCTGTTGCCGGCCTTGTTTGTCGGCGCCGCGCTCACGGCGACCAGCATCGGCGTCACCGCGGCCACGTGGCAGGAGATGGGCACTTTGCAGTCCGAGAACGGTGCCCTGATGCTCGATGTCGCCGAGCTCGACGACGTCTCCGGCGTCATCGTGATGAGTCTGCTGTTCAGTCTGGCGCCGCTCATTCACGCCGGCGACGGCAACGGCGTCATGACCCGCCTGGTCGTCGATGGCGGGTTACTGCTTGCCAAATTTGCGGGCTTTTGTGCCGTGTGCTACCTGTTCGCGCACCATCTCGAGGCCCGCCTGACCGCCTGGTTCTCCCGGCTGGAGCCGGACTTCGGATCGCTTCTGTTGGTGGCCGGCGTCGGCTTCATGATTGCCGGCTTCGCCGAGCATCTCGGTTTTTCGCTGGCGATCGGCGCCCTCTTCGCCGGTCTGGCTTTCAGCCGCGACCCCTCCGAAAAACAGATCGACAGCCAGTTCGAGGGGATCTACCGCTTCTTCGCGCCTTTCTTTTTCATCGGCATCGGCCTGTCGGTCGATCTTTCGGCGATAGGCGATGCGCTGGGGGTCGGCCTCATCGTCCTCCTGGCCGCCATCATCGGCAAGCTCGTCGGGGCCGGTTTGCCGGCCGTTCTGGCCACTTCCGGCGGTGGCGCCTTTCTGATCGGGGTCAGCCTGATCCCACGCGCCGAGATCGCCCTGGTGATCATGCAAAAAGGCGTCTCGATGGGCGACTGGGCGGTGCCCCGGGATCTGTTCGCCGCCGTCGTGCTTGTCAGCCTGGCCACCTGCCTGGCGACGCCCTTCGCGGTGCGCTGGCTCTTCCAACGCTTCGGTGAGGTGGGAACATGACCCATCACGTGATCGTTGATCTGGTGCTCGCGGGCTTTGCCGGCCTGGTCATGGGTTTGGCCTACTTCGGCTCCCTGTGGCTGACGGTACGCGGAGTTCCAACTGCCGAAAGGCCGCTGCGCCGGTTGCTTTTCGGCTCGCTGGTTCGTCTGGCGATCCTTCTTCCGGCCCTTTATCTGGTGATGGACGGACGCTGGGAGCGGCTTCTGGCCTGTCTGGCAGGTTTCCTGATCGCGCGCTTCGTACTGCTGCGCCGCTTTCGCCCGGCATCACGAGGGCCGGGGCTTGGCCCGGCGAAACGGGAGACCTGAGCCGATGGAGATCAGCCCGGACCAGATCGTCCTCTGGCAATGGGGACCCGTCGAGCTCAACGCGACGATCGCCTACACATGGCTCGTCATGGCGATCCTGACCGTCGGCTCTTGGGTCATCACGCGACGCCTGTCTTCGTCCGAGGAGATGTCTCGCTGGCAGAATCTGCTCGAGGTCCTCGTGGTCGGCATGCGCGACCAGATCCGCGACGTCAGCCAGCAGGACCCCGGGCGTTACCTGCCCTTCATCGGCACGCTGTTTCTGTTCATCGTCACAGCGAACCTCTTGTCGATCGTACCTGGATACGATCCGCCAACGGGATCGCTTTCCACCACGACGGCGCTGGCGGCCTGCGTCCTGATTGCAGTGCCGCTTTACTCGGTAGCGCAAGTGGGCCTGTTCGGCTACCTCAAGAGGTACGTACAACCGACGCCTTTCATGCTTCCCTTCAACATCATCGGCGAGATATCGCGCACGGTCGCCCTCGCAATCCGCCTCTATGGCAATGTCATGAGCGGAACCGTGATCGTAGCCATTCTCATCAGTGTCGTGCCGTTCCTTTTCCCCATCGTCATGCAGCTGCTTGGCCTGCTGACCGGCGTGATACAGGCCTACATCTTCGCAATTCTGGCCATGGTCTATATCGCTTCGGCAACAAGGTCGCACGCGGGCGAAGACGAAGGCGCGACAGACTCGAGCGACGACCCGGCAGCGACGGCCAACGGAGGACAAAATGGGTGATCTCAGCCTCATCGGTGCGATCTCGATCTTTACCGCAGGCCTGACCATAGCGGTCGGGTCGATCGGACCGGCGCTGGGCGAAGGCCGCGCGGCAGCCCAGGCGCTTGCCGCCATCGCGCAGCAGCCGGATGAGGCCAACACGATCACTCGCACCCTGTTCGTCAGCTTGGCGATGATCGAGTCGACCGCGATCTACTGCTTCGTGGTTTCGATGATCCTGATCTTTGCCAACCCCTTCTGGGATGAGGTGATTGCACGCGCCGGAGGATGACGAATGACGATCGACTGGGTCACTGTAGCTGCACAGATCGTCAATTTCCTTGTCCTGGTGTGGCTGCTTCACCGCTTTCTTTACGGCCCGATCATCCGCGCCATGGACCGCCGGGAGCAGCGGATTGCCGATCGGCTGCGTGACGCGGCAGAGAAGCGCGAGCAAGCGGAGCGGGAGGCGCAACGCTTCGAACGGGAGAGAGAGGAGCTCGAGGAGAAGCGGGCGGAATTGCTGCGCGAGGCAGAACAAGAGGCCGACGAAAGGCGCAAGCAGCTCGAGGAAGAGGCGCGCAACGCAATCGAGGAGCGGCGCGAGGCCTGGCGCAGGCAGCTCGAGGAGGAGGAGCAGGCCTTCCTCGCCGACATTCGCCGGAAGACGGCGGAACAGTTCTGCGATCTGGCCCGCAAGGCTCTGCGACAGCTGGCCAACCAGGAACTGGAAAACGAGATCGCCTCTGTCCTCACCGGGCGGCTTAAGGAGCTTGAGCAGGCGAAACTCGAAAAGATGGCACAGGCGGCCGATGAAACAGGCATGATCGAGGTTCGCAGCGGCTTCGAGCTCGCTTCCGGTCAGCGGCGACAGCTCACGCGGCTACTGCATGATCGGCTGTCGAGCGACGTCGAGGTCAACTACAGACAGGTCGACGACATTGCCTGCGGCGTCGAGATACGCGCGGGTGGTCAGACTCTGCGGTGGAGCCTGGATGGCTATCTCGACCGGCTCGAGGAGGAGCTTTCGGGCGCACTGTCCCGTCGTAATGCCGGTGATCGTGATGAGACGAAGGCGGCGCAATGACGGAACAGAAGCCCGGCCCTCTGGCCGATCTCGCCCGAAGCAGTCTCGAAACCCTGAACGAGGCGCTGAGCAGGACTGATGCCGCGCTGGAGCTGAGCGAAATCGGCACGGTCAGCCAGCTCACCAGCGGGATCGCGCATGTGCGCGGCTTCACCGATCTCGCCGCCGACGAACTGCTGGCCTTTCCGGGTGGCCTGGTCGGAATCGCCTCTGACCTTGCCGAGGCCGACGTCGGTGTCATTCTGCTGGGGGCAGCCGAAGATCTACGGGTCGGCGACGAGGTGACGCGCACGCATCGTGTGGTCGATGTACCGGTCGGTGACGAGCTGCTCGGGCGGGTGGTCGACGCCGTCGGCCGGCCGCTCGATGACGCAGGTCCCGTTCGTTCGCAGCGCCGCCGGGCGATTGAACGGCCGGCGCCCGCAATCATGGACCGTGCCCCGGTCAGCAAGCCACTGCAAACAGGCCTCAAGGCGGTCGATGCGGCGATCCCCATAGGCCGCGGGCAACGCGAGTTGATCATCGGAGATCGGCAGACGGGCAAGACGGCGATCGCGCTGGCGGCAATCATGAACCAGAAGGGCGAAGACATCGTCGCCGTCTACTGCGCTATTGGGCAGCGCGGCTCGGCAGTGGCCAAGGTGGTTGCCGAGTTGCAGCATCGAGAGGCCATGGCGCATTGCGTGGTCGTCGTTGCCGGAGGTGACGATCCGCCTGGTCTGCAATTCGTTGCGCCCTATGCGGCCACTTCCATTGCCGAGTACTTCCTGGACCAGGGGCGGGATGTTCTGATCGTCTACGATGATCTTACGCGGCATGCGCGGGCCTATCGGGAGCTTTCCCTTCTGCTGCGCCGGCCACCCGGCCGTGAGGCCTATCCGGGGGACATCTTCTATATTCACTCCCGACTGCTGGAGCGCGCCACACATCTACGCGACCGGTTTGGCGGTGGATCGCTGACCGCGCTGCCCGTGATCGAGACGCAGGCCCAGAACATCTCCGCCTACATCCCGACCAATCTGATCTCGATTACAGATGGGCAGATCTATGTGTCGCCGGAGCTCTTCCGGAAGGGACACCTGCCGGCAATCGACATCGGAAAGTCGGTGTCGCGCGTTGGCGGCAAGGCGCAGCTGCCGGCCTTCCGGGCGGTTGCCGGTGACCTGCGGCTCTCCTATTCGCAGTTCGAGGAACTCGAAGCCTTCGCGCGCTTCGGCACGCGCCTCGATGAGGAGACGCGACGCAATCTGGAACGCGGTCGGCGGGTCCGGGAAGTGCTGAAGCAGGGCGAGCACGACTTGCGTGGTGTGGCCGGCCAGGTTGCGGTGTTGTTGGCAGTCACCCAGGGCGTTTTCGACAAGGTGGACGTCGACAAGATCGGCCGTGCCGAGGATCTGGTGAGGGAGGCGGTCGAGAAGGAGCTCTCCGAGCTGTGCCGGCGCATGGAGCGAGGCGAAGAACTGGAAGACGAAGACCGTGACCGGCTGCTCGAAGTGGCGCGCAAGGCCGTCGATGCCGAAGACGTCGGTTCCGGAGGCTGACACTCTTGGCGACACTCGAGGAACTCTCCAGACGGATCGATACGACCAAGGATCTGCAGTCGATCGTGCGTACCATGAAGGCGCTTTCGGCGGTGAGCATCAGGCAGTACGAGGCTGCCGCCGACGCGTTGGCGGACTACTGGCGCACGGTCGAACTGGGTCTTCGGGTCGCGCTTGGCACTGCCGGAGGCGAACGGGACGCGGGGCGCGATCAGGACGGCGGCATTGGCGCGATCGTGTTCGGCTCCGACCACGGTCTCTGTGGCCGGTTCAACGAGGAGATTGCCGATTTCACGAGGAGTGGGCTGCAACGGCTTGCCGAGCCGGGCGAGGCCCAAAGGCCCAGGCTGTTGGTAGTCGGTTTGCGCGCAGCCAGTCGTCTCGAAAGCCTCGGCCTTGCAATCGAAGATGGTTCCCTCCTTCCCGGATCGGCCCAGGGATTGCGAGGTACCGCCCAGGAGCTCCTGCTGCGCTTGGAAGAATGGCGGGAGCGGGGGACGAGCCGGGTTTATCTGTTTCACAATAGGCGCAGCCAGGAAGCCATGTTCAGGTCGGAACGACAGCGTTTGCTTCCGATCGACAGCGGTTTGCTGCACAGGGTCGCGGAGCAGCCCTGGCCGAGCCGTCGCCTGCCCACCTTCACCATGAGCCAGCATGCGCTCTTCGCCTCGCTGGTTCGGCAGTACCTTTTCGTGTCGATCTACCGGGCCGGTGCCGAGTCGATGGCAAGCGAGCATGCGACACGCCTGGCGGCCATGCAGGCGGCAGAGCGCAATATCGAAGATCACCTGGAGGAGATGAACAGCGCCTATCGCCGCGAACGCCAGGATTCGATCACCGAGGAGCTGCTCGACGTGGTGGCCGGTTTCGAGACTCTGCGAAGCGGCTCTGGCCGCATGGCGGTGTGACCGGGGCGTCCGGCCGCGCGCTCAGTCCGTCTCGGCCATCTCCAGCAGCCGGGCGGCGTCGGCGGCAGCATAGCCCTTCTGGTCGTTGTCGAAGTAACAGTAGATGTCCAGCCCGTCTTCGCGCCAGCCCTGGAAGCGGCGTGCCCAGCCGTTCAGGGTGCGCCCGTCGTACTGTCCTTCGTAGGCGCCCTCGGGGCCGTGGAGCCGGATATAGACGAAGTCGGCGGTGACCTCGACCGGCGAGCGTCGCCCGGCCAGCTCGTAGAGGCAGAAAGCGGCATTGTGCTCGCGCAGGAGATCGTAGATTCGCTCGTCGAACCAGCTTTCGTCGCGAAATTCGAAGCTATAGCGCCGGCCCGCGGGCAGGGCTTCGAGGAAGGTCTTCAAGCGTTCGGGATTGCAACCCCAGCTGGGTGGTAGCTGGAACAGGATCGGGCCCAGACGGTCGCCGAGCGCCTCGACGCCGCTCATGAAACGCTTCAAGGGCTGCGCGGGATCCTTCAGCTTTTTCATGTGGGTGATGTAGCGGCTCGCCTTGCAGGCGAACAGGAAGCGCTTTGGCACGGTCTCGCGCCACTGTTCGAAGGTCTTGCACTCGGGAAGGTTGTAGAAGGTGTTGTTGATCTCGACCGTCTTAAAGTGCTTGGCGTAATAGGAGAGCATATCCTGGCGGTCGATGTCCTCCGGGTAGAACGGCCCAATCCAGTGGTCGTAGTTCCAGCCCGAGGTTCCAATGTGCAGGTGGCGTGTCATGAGGTCCCAGGAGAAGAGGATTGCGAGGAGATCCTCGGAACGGCCGGCAACCGATGCGCGTTCCTGCCCCGTAACGCTCTGGAGGGCGGCGGGTTCTGACCGCGCCTTTTCGCGCAGTTCGTCTCCATGTGGGCGCCGATATCCGGAGGGGAGCCGCAATGCCCGAACTGCCCGACGTGGAGATTTTCCGTCGCTATCTCGATGCGACGTCCCTCCATCGGACCATAGACGACATCACGCTGAAGGCCGAGCGTCTGCTGCATGACCTCTCCCGCAAGCGGCTGACCGAGACGCTGGACCACAACCGTTTCGCCTCCACGCTTCGCCATGGCAAGTACCTGCTGGTCGAGCTGGAAAAGGGCGGAGTGTGGCTGGTCCTTCACTTCGGCATGACCGGGTCTCTGTCATACTACGAGAAGCGGGACGAGCCGCCGGAGCACACCCAACTTTTGCTCAGCTTCACCGACGGCAGCGCGCTTGCCTACATCTCCCAGCGCAAATTCGGCGAGATCCGCCTTGCCGAGGATCCTGAGAGTTTCATCGAGAAGATGGACCTGGGACGCGACGCCTACGAGCCGGAATTGAGCTTCGCGGAACTTCGCGACCTGCTGCGCGGCCACCGGGCAGCCCTCAAGTCGGCTTTGACCAAGCAGTCGCTGATTGCCGGGATCGGTAACGTCTATGGCGACGAGATCCTCTTTCGCGCCGAACTGGCGCCCAAGCTGCGCAGCGATCAGCTGTCCGACGAGCAACTGGGGCGGCTTCACCGGGCGATCCGTTACGTCCTGGACAAGGCCATCGAGCGCAAAGCCGATCCGGATGAGGTCCCAAGGACTTGGCTGCTGCGACACAGGAAGCCCGGTGCTGGTTGCCCACGCTGCGGCGGCGAGATTGCCGCCTACGAGGTCTCCGGCCGGCGCGGCTACTGGTGCCCCAAGTGCCAGGATGAGACCTGATTGGCCAATGGTGGGCCAACAGTCCGGCAAGTCTCCCGCACCGAGAAGGGCTGCCCCGACGGAACAGCCCTTCTCTTGGATCTCCGACGGCTATCCTGAGGCCTATGAGGCCTGATCGGCGATGTCGAGCCTGTTGATGACCCAAGTGGCGCCGCCCTCGAAGGCGTTCTCACGCGCCGCCTCCATCTGGGCCGGGCTGTCGACGGTCCCCGTCAAAGTGGCGATGCCCTGTTCGACGGAAACGTTCACGTCGTTGGAATCGACGAATGGGCTCCACCACATCTCGTCATTGATCTCTTCCTTGATCTCTCTGTCCGTCGCCCAGGTGTAGCCTGGCCGGTAGTCGCACCAGCCGTAGCGATAGGCCGGCCAGGTATCGACATAGGGATCGTAGAGATAGGGCTCGGTCTGGTTGAGTACGATCAGATTGTTCTCGATGTTCTGCACGCCCTCGACTTGCGCGGCGACGTTGTCGGCTGCGGCCTTTTCATAATAGAAGTCGACTGTTCCGCTCAGCCGGACGCTTCCATTGCTGGCCGTAACCGAGACGTCGTAGCGCTCGATGTAGGGATGCCGGGCCAGGGCATCGGCGACCCGCTGCGCAGTTTCGGCAGGCTGCATGTCCTTGGTCTTCTCGACCTTCAGGCGGTTATCGACCCCGACTACGCCCACCGTGTTGCGCGCCGTGGCCTCGGCGGAGCGCTTTGCGGCGAGGTCGCCGACTTGGCCGCGCTGGGTCGCTATGCCGGCTTCGGTGACCTCGACAGTCAGATCCTCCGGCATCGTGACCGCAGGATCGTGGCGCAAGGCCGCCTTTACAGCCGTCTCGATCTCGGCCGGCGGTCGATCGGCGTACTTGTCGCCCCGTAAAGTGGCCTCTTTGGCCCAACCCTCAACGTTGAGCCGGTCGTTGCGAACCTTATGCACGCCGATTACCCAGGCCAGCTCCCGCGCCCGCTCCTTCTCGGCGGCGCTTCCCACGACACCGCTGAGGGTGACGTGGCCATTGTCGACCGAAACATCGATCGCGGCGTCATCGACAAGGACATTCCAACGCAGCCTCTGGTCGATTTCCTGCCGGATCTCTTGATCCGGCCGCGTGACCGCGTAGTTTATGGCGAGTTGATCATTTACGCCGGTAACGCCGGAGACCTGCTTCAGGGCCTTTATGGCCAGCTGCTTCTCGGCAAAGGAGTCGACCTGTCCGGTCAGCGTCACTTCGCCGGTTTGGCTCGTGGAGACGGCGATTTCCTGGTCTTCGACGCCCATGGCGATGTCGAGGGCGACTTCGGCCGACCGGGTAACCTCCTCGGGTGTGCGCTCGCCCAGTGGGCAAACCGCCGTTTCGTTGACGACGACGCGCACGCCTTTCACGGTCTCCGCAATGCGCTCGGCGCGCTCTTTGGCGAGAATGTTGCTCACCATCCCCGTAAGGGTGATGATGCCATTATCGTTTTCGATGCCGATCGCGTTCTCGGGAACCTGCGGATCGCGCGTCAGTTCGTCCTCGACGGCGTCGCGCACGGCCATGGGATCCGGTGCCTGCGACTGCCCGTAGGCCGGAGCCGCGGTGAGCCACGCCGTTGCGACGAGAACCGCGAAACCGGTGGCGAGCGCGAGTTGGGCGGGGTATCTCAGGGGGCGGGAGCCGTCGATAGTCGTGCCATTCGTCCCTCCCTTTCCCTTTGAGAATGAGGCTGGTTCGAGAAGTCCCAATTGACGTCTTATTGGGGCTAGGGACGACCGGATTGGCTCCGGGTTCCGATGCGTCGGCACGGTCATGGGCGAACTGGAGATATCGTGTTGCAAGGCATCGTGGCTTTGCCCGGTTGAGGCCAGGAACCAAAGCGTTAAATCGCCGTTGAAAGGAGCGAACGGCTCAAGCCGTCGGGGGTTCCTCGGACAGCCGCCGTCAGGCGTCTGCTATCGACGAGGATAAGGAAAGAGAAGAAGGAACGCAGATGTTCACGCGCAAGGTGCCGCTGTTCAAACTCTTGGGCTTCGAGGTCTCGATTGATCTGACGTGGCTGATTCTGGCCATTCTCGTGACCTGGAGCCTCGCGGCCGGGCTGTTTCCGGCGCTCTACCCGGCTCTTGCTTCCGCGACCTATTGGTGGATGGCGGTGGTCGGTGCCCTTGGGCTGTTCGTGTCGATCATCGTGCATGAATTCTCGCACTCCCTGGTGGCGCGACGTTTTGACATGCCGATCAAGGGGATTACCCTGTTCATTTTCGGTGGCGTGGCGGAGATGACCGAGGAGGAACCGCCGAGCGCCAAGGCCGAGTTTCTTGTCGCGGCTGTCGGGCCTGTGACCAGCATCGCGATCGGCGTTCTCTTCTATGCGGTCGCGGCAGGGGCTGAGGCCCTGCAGTGGCCGGTCGGCATCGTGGGCGTCCTCTCCTACCTGGCCTGGATCAACGTCATCCTGGCCGTCTTCAACATGGTACCGGCCTTTCCGCTCGACGGCGGAAGGGTTCTGCGCGCGGCGCTGTGGCACTGGAAGGGTCGTTACCGGTGGGCAACCCGGATGGCGGCGAATGCCGGCAGCATCTTCGGTCTGGTGCTGATCGGTCTGGCCGTTCTCAGCGTTCTGGGCGGCAACTTCATCGGCGGCATGTGGTGGTTCCTGATCGGCCTTTTCGTCCGGAATGCCGCGCAGATGTCATATCAGCAGGTGGTTATCCGGCAGGCCCTGCGGGATCAGCCGATCGAGCGTTTCATGACTCCCGATCCGGTGACTGTCCCCCCGGACATGACGATCGGTCAGTTGGTTGAGAACTACCTCTATCAGCATCACTTCAGCACCTATCCCGTAGCTGAAGAATCGGGATTGCTCGGCTCCATCGAGTTGCGCGACATCAAGCGGGTCGATCGCGACGAGTGGGATGGCGTGAAGGTGGCCGACGTGATGCATGCGATCAGTGACGACAACAGCGTCGATCCCCGAACAGATGCCGCCAAGGTGCTTCAGATGATGATGCAGAAGCGGCGCACGCGGTTTCTCGTCGTCAAGGACGGTCAGCTGCGCGGCATCGTTTCCCAGTCGGATATTCTGCGATTTCTCGCGGTCAAGCTGGATCTCGAGGAAGGGGAGGAGGCGAATATTCGCCGCTCGCTCGCTGCGGAGAGCGGCAAGCTGGCGCAGGACCGCCGCTAGGCGCGCAGGTGGACGGAGCCGGGGATACGAGCTCCTGCCGCCAAGGCTCGCTACGGGACCCGAGCAGGGAGAGGGCCGGCGCAGCGCAATAAGGACAGGCCATGGAACTCGATCCGCTCTTACTGTCCCGCATCCAGTTCGCCTTCGTTATCGCGTTCCACATTCTGTTTCCTGCGTTCACCATCGGCTTGGCCTCTTACATTGCCTTGCTGGAAGGGCTGTGGCTGTTTCGCAAGAACGACGTCTACGCTCGCCTGTCGCGTTTCTGGATCAAGATTTTTGCGATCTCTTTCGGGATGGGCGTCGTGTCCGGGATCGTGATGTCATACCAGTTGGGCACCAACTGGAGCCGCTTTGTAGACGAAACCGCCAACGTTCTGGGCCCATTGTTCAGTTTCGAGGTCCTGACCGCATTCTTCCTGGAGGCGACCTTTCTCGGCATTCTGCTGTTCGGGCGCAATCTGGTGCCCCGGCCCGTGGTGACCGTGGCGGCCCTCATGGTGGCCCTGGGGACCATCGTGTCGGCGTTCTGGATTCTCTCGGCCAACAGCTGGATGCATACGCCGGCCGGATACGGCTTCGAAGACGGACGCTTCCAGGTCACAAGCTGGATGGCGGCCATCTTCAATCCGTCATTCCCCTATCGCCTGGCGCACATGGTCACGGCCTGCTACCTGACCACAGGATTCGTGGTGATCGCGGTCGCCTCCTGGTACCTGCTTAAGGACCGGCATCACGAGATGGCGCGCCGGATGCTCTCGACCACGTTCTGGCTGGTCACCATTCTTGCTCCGCTTCAGATCGTCTTGGGTGACCTTCACGGCCTAAACACTTTCGAGCATCAGCCGGCCAAGGTTGCGGCCATGGAGGGGCATTGGGAGACCCAACGCGGCGCTCCAATGATCCTCTTCGCCTTGCCCGATCCGGAGGCGGAGACCAACCGGCTGGAGGTCGGGATCCCGAAGCTGGGCAGTCTCATCCTGACGCACGAGTGGGATGGCTTGGTCCGCGGCCTGAAGGAGTGGGCTCCGGAGGACCGTCCGAACGTCCCGATGGTGTTCTGGTCCTTTC
>CAZDBC010000007.1:14088-21806 GCA_964503295.1 uncultured Kiloniellaceae bacterium
CGATGTCGATTTGCAGGTACGGCTTGCCCACCACCCGGTCGGCGGTGACGGCGTCGGGGTTCACCAGCGGCACTTCTTTCAGCAGCCGCTCGACGTTCATGGCCACCTGCTCGATGTCTTCGAGCGATTGGCCGCGAATCATGGTGGCGATCGGATTTCTGATGCTGGCGCTGGTCCTGATCAGCTTGGTGCTGAGGCTGCGCGATCGCCTCGACCGGGCATCCTGGTTCCACCGCCTTTGCGTTGCATGCGCGCCGGTCGGCTTCATCGCCATCATCGCCGGATGGATCACCACCGAAGTCGGCCGCCAGCCCTGGATCGTCTACGGGGTGATGCGGACTGCCGAGGGGGTCACCCCGGCGCTGACCGGGCTCAGCGTGTTGGCTTCCCTGCTGACCTTCATCCTGGTCTATGCGGCGATTTTCATCCCGGGAGTCTACTTCATGGTGCGGCTTGTGCGTTCGGGACCGGAAGAGGTTCTCGAGACGGAAGAAAGCGGGCCGCAGATGAAGGTCGGTATCGAGGAGCTGTCTCACCGATGAACGGCCTCCTGCTCGATCTGTCGCTCATCTGGGCCGGACTGATCGGCTTCGGAGTCTTCATGTATGTCCTGATGGACGGCTTCGATCTCGGGGTCGGGATACTGTTCCCCTTCGCGCCGGACGACGAGGGCCGTGACCTCATGATGAACTCCGTTGCTCCGGTCTGGGATGCCAACGAAACCTGGCTGGTTCTGGGCGGAACCGGCCTGCTCGCGGCATTTCCGCTCGCTTACGCGATTATTTTGCCGGCCCTTTATATTCCGATCACCCTGATGTTGGCGGCACTCATCTTCCGTGGTGTCGCCTTCGAGTTCCGGTTCAAGGCCCGGGGCAGCCGCAAGCTCTGGAGCCAAGCCTTCTTCTGGGGCTCGTTGGTGGCCTCCATCTCGCAGGGCATCATCCTCGGCGCCTTCGTCCAGGGCTTCGAGGTCGAGGGGCGCGACTACGTCGGTGGCCTGCTCGATTGGCTGACGCCCTTCAGCATCATGACAGGGTTCGGCCTGGCGGGAGGCTATGCCCTGATCGGTTGCACCTGGCTGATCATGAAGACGGAAGGCAGGCTGCAGAACTGGGTCTATGGCTTGGCCCGGCCATTGCTGCTGATCGTGCTCGGGTTTATCGGGCTGGTCAGCCTGTGGACGCCACTCACCAACGACGACATCGCGGAACGCTGGTTTTCCTGGCCTAACATCGCGGTCCTGTCGCCGGTGCCGGTCGTCACGCTTGTGCTGGCCTACGGGCTGGATAGGGCGGTGCGACGCCGCCAAGAAATGTCGCCTTTCCTTTTCGCGCTCGGGCTCTTTCTGCTGTCCTATGGCGGCATGGCGATCAGCCTGTGGCCCAACCTGATTCCACCGAACATCACGATCTGGGAGGCCGCTTCCTCGCCACCCACCCAACTGTTCCTGCTGATCGGTACTCTGTTCGTCATACCAATCATTCTGCTCTACACCGCCTTCTCCTACTACATCTTCCGCGGCAAGGTGCGGGCCGATATCGGCTATCACTGAAAACGTCGGAACATTCGGTTACTTGCCTTCGTTACCGTCGTCGAGGACGGACCGGACCCGGGGTGCAATGGCGGCTCGGACCCGTCCGATTGAGGAAGGGAGGGCACGATGTGGAGCTTTCTCACCGGGTTGATGCTGGCGGTCGTGCTTGCTGCTGCGACGGTGGTGGTTCTTGGCGGCACCGAACTGGAAAGCGCCCGCGTTTATTCAACCGAGAATGTGCGCCTTTAGGGCGCCAAACGGCGTCATGGGATCCCGGTGCCACGCGGCCGGGAACCCCTTCGACGCTGCGTCGTTACGCAATAAGGCGCTTCGTTCGCTGACGTATTGTCGCGTTGACGGAAGCAACGAGCCGGGCAGGGCATTGAAAAGGAGAGAAACCAGTGTTCAGGCCAACCTCGCCGGAAAAAAGTGGGAAAAGCGGCCCGACGCGGAGTCAAGGCAAGTCCGGACCATTCCGTGAAGTGACCAATCCTGCGCGTCGCGAGTTCTTTCGCGGCGCCGGTCTTGGCGTTGGCACCCTCGTCGCCGGGTTCTCCGGCCTCGGCGATGTCCAGGCTGGCGGCGCTGCAAGAGAGGATTTCAGTAATCATTCCGCCGACGAATCGACGTCGCACCGACTCGAATACTACCGGAAGGCCCGCTTCTAGGCCGTCACTTGAAGGATCGGCAGCAGGAGACGCCAGGCGCACAGGGAGAAGTCAGATGCTCGTAAAACGCACTGGTAAGAAGGCCTCCTCGTCAGCGCTTGAAGGTGTCGCCCGAAGTTGCACGGCCAGCGGGGCCTTGTCGCGCCGGAACTTTCTCCGCAACAGCGGTCTTGCTGCCGGCGGTTTGGCAGCCGGTACCGGTCTTGGCATTGGCCGAGTGCAGCAGGCCGAAGCGGACACGGAATATCAGTCCGGGCCGATCCAACGGAAAAAGACGATCTGCCCGTTTTGCGCGGTCGGCTGCACGATCTGGGCCGAGGTTCAGCATGGTGTCTGGACCGGTCAGGAGCCTGCCTTCGAAAGCCCCGTGAACATGGGCACGCACTGCGCCAAGGGCGCGGCCACCCGGGAGCTCGCGATAGGTGAGCGCCGCTTGAAGTATCCCGTGAAATTGCACGACGGCAAATGGCAGCGGGTTAGTTGGGAGGACGCCATCGAAGAGATCGGCGAGCGGATGCTCTCGATCCGTCAACAGTCTGGCCCGGATTCGGTCTATTGGCTGGGGTCCGCCAAGTTCAGCAACGAGCAGGCCTATCTGTTCCGCAAGTTTGCCGCCTTCTGGGGAACGAACAACTGCGACCATCAGGCGCGAATCTGCCATTCGACCACGGTCGCGGGCGTCGCCAACACCTTCGGCTATGGCGCCATGACCAACAGCTTCAATGATATTCAGAATTCCAAATCCATCTTCCTGATCGGCGGCAACCCCGCCGAGGCCCATCCGGTCTCGATGCTGCACCTGCTGCATGCGAAGGAGAACGGCGCCAAATTGATCGTGGTCGATCCGCGCCTGACCCGTACGGCCGTGCATGCCCACCAGTTCGTTCGGCTGCGTCCGGGCAGCGATGTCGGATTCATGTGGGGCATGCTCTGGCACATCTTCGAGAACGGCTGGGAGGACAAGGAGTTCATCGCGCGGCGCGTATGGGGCATGGACCAGATCCGCGCCGAGGTCGCGAACTGGACGCCGGAGGAAACTGAACGGGTCACCGGCGTGGCGCCCGAACAGGTCCGGCAGGTCGCGCAAACGCTGGCCGACAATCGCCCGAACACCGTGATCTGGTGCATGGGGCTGACCCAGTCCACGATCGGCAACAACAAGACCCGAGCGGCCTCGATACTGCAGCTCGCGCTGGGAACCATGGGAACCGCCGGCGGCGGGACCAACATCTTCCGGGGCCACGACAACGTGCAAGGGGCCACGGATCTCGGCGTTCTCTGCCATACGCTGCCGGGCTATTACGGTCTTGCCAAGGGGGCATGGGAGCATTGGGCGCGCGTCTGGCAGGTAGACTACGACTACCTGAAGGGGCGCTTCGCGTCCCAGGAATTGATGGAAACCAAGGGCATTCCGGTCAGTCGCTGGTTCGACGGCGTGCTCGAGGAAGCCGAGGACCTGGGACAGCCGCAGAAGATTCAGGCCATGGTCTTTTGGGGCCATGCACCGAACTCGCAGACGCGTCTGCCGGACCTGAAGAAGGGGCTGGAAGCTCTGGACCTTCTGGTCGTGATCGATCCGGTACCCGGTCTGGCCTCCGTGCTCGGCGATCGCCGAGAGGGGGTATATCTCCTGCCCGCCGGAAGCACGATGGAGATGGCCGGGTCGGTGACCAACTCGCAGCGCGCCCTGCAATGGCGTGAGAAGGTGATCGAACCGATCTTCGATGCGAAGAGCGACTACGAAATCACCTATCGCTTCGCGCGCAAGTTCGGCTTTGCCGACGAGATGTTCAAGGCCATCGCCGTGGAGAACGACGAGCCGGTCGCCGAGGATCTGACGCGCGAGTTCAACCGCGGGATGTGGACGATCGGCTACACCGGCCAGTCGCCCGAGCGCATGAAGGCGCACATGGCGAACCAACATCGATTCGACACGCGCACGCTGCTGGGGAAAGGCGGCGAGGTGGATGGCGAGTACTACGGACTGCCTTGGCCATGCTGGGGCGACGCCGGGATGCGGCATCCCGGCACGCCGATCCTTTACGACACCTCAAAGCCGGTGGCGGAGGGCGGCCTTTGCTTCCGTGCTCGTTGGGGCGTCGAACGCGATGGCGAAAACCTCCTTGCGGAAGACTCCTGGCCTCAAGGGTCGGAGATCAAGGACGGCTATCCCGAATTCACGATGGCGATGCTGGAGAAGCTGGGCTGGGACGGCGATCTGAGCGAATCGGAGCTGGCCACGATTCGAGAAATCGGCGGCGATAACGTCGGGGCGGTCAATTGGAAGACCGATCTATCGGGCGGAATCCAACGCGTCGCGATCAAGCACGGCTGCGCGCCTTTCGGCAACGGCCGGGCACGGGCGGTTGCCTGGAACTTCCCCGATCCGGTGCCGCTTCATCGCGAGCCGCTCTACACCACGAGGCGCGATCTGATAGATGACTACCCGACCTACGAGGATCGCCGCGACTACCGCCTGCCAACGCTCTACCGCAGCATTCAGGAAAAGAACTTCGTTGCACAGTTCCCCCTGATTCTGACGTCGGGCCGTCTGGTGGAGTACGAGGGCGGCGGAGACGAAACGCGGGCGAACAAGTGGTTGGCGGAACTGCAGCAGCAAATGTTCTGCGAAATCAATCCGGACGACGCGGAACAGGCGGGCATCAAGGACGGCCAGGACATCTGGCTGCACAGCCCGGAGGGCTCGCGCCTCCGCATGAAGGCCATGGTAACGCCGCGCGTCGGGACGGGGGTTGTGTTCATGCCGTTCCACTTCGGCGGCTATTGGCAGGGCGAGGACATCGGCGGCCGCTATCCTGAGGGAACCGTCCCCTACGTCCTCGGCGAATCGGCCAATACCGCCGGGACCTACGGCTACGACGTGGTGACCTTCATGCAGGAAGCGAAAGCCAGCATGTGTCGGGTCGAGCCGGCCTAGCAAGGGAACGAGGAGTATCGAACGGATGGCGCGAATGAAATTTCTGTGCGACGCGGAACGCTGCATCGAATGCAATGCCTGCACGACGGCCTGCAAGAACGAGCATCAGGTGCCGTGGGGCATGCAGCGGCGGCGCGTGGTGACGATAAACGACGGCCAGCCGGATGAGAAATCGATCTCGATTGCCTGTATGCACTGCACGGATGCGCCCTGCATTGCGGTCTGTCCCGTCGATTGCATCTATCAGAATGCGAACGGCATCGTTCTGCACTCAAAGGACATCTGCATCGGCTGCGGCTACTGCTTCTACGCCTGTCCCTTCGGTGCGCCGCAGTATCCCCAGGCCGGCAACTTCGGCACCCGAGGCAAGATGGACAAATGCACCTTCTGCGCCGGCGGCCCTGAAGGGAACGGATCCAAGGAGGAATTGGACAAGTACGGGCAAAACCGAATCGCCGAGGGCAAGCTCCCGCTTTGCGCCGAGGTCTGCTCGACGCGGTCGCTCTTGGCCGGGGATGGCGACATCCTGACTGATATCTACCAGGAGCGCGTGGTGAATCGAGGCTATGGCACGGGCGCATGGGGGTGGTCCACGGCCTATTACGCCTCGCGTACAGGTAGCTAATCGGAGAGTCCGATGGTTCGAGTCTACGCCGCTGTCGTCGCCGGACTGCTTTCAGTGTTTCTGGCGCTCACGATCTATTCGGCCTATCGAGGCCCGGACGTAGTCGTGCCGCACGGCGGCGTCCTGCACGGACCCCAGGACCAGCTCCCGGTCGGCGACGATGCCGCAGAGAAACTGCGGGCTCGTGCCGAACTCCAACGCTGGCGCGCCGAGTCCGGCCCTTCCCCGGGGGAGGCGGCAGAACCAGTTGTCAGTACGGGGCGCATGCCAGCAGCCGAGGATGCCAGTGCGCCCCGAGAATTGGTCGCCAATTGGCTTCAGGCGGAGGAGAAGGCCCGCCCGATATTGCGGGAGGAAGGCTTCCTATCGGGAACCGTCAACCTTCCCCAGCGTAAGGCAAACGTTCTGGTTCAGCCCCAGGGTCGCGACTGGCGCCGTCTGCATAACGAGGAAATCACTTTTGGGGGTGGCTACTTCATCCTCGGTCTGTCGTTCGTTCTGGCGCTCTTTCTGGCCTGGCGCGGTCGGATCCGCATCGCCGAGGGTTTCAGCGGCCGAAGCATCGTCCGCTTCAAGCCTATTGAACGCGCCAATCACTGGGTGACTGCGGTCAGTTTCATCCTCATGGCGCTTACGGGCCTGATTCTGCTTTATGGCCAGTATCTCTTGAAGCCACTGATGGGAGCAAACGCCTACAGTTTTCTGGCAACCGGAAGTGCCTATGCCCACATCGCCTTCGCCGTTCCCTTCGTTATCGGGGTGGTCATCATGATCGGCTTGTGGATCGGCCAGAACGGCTTCAGCCGTATCGACCTGCAGTGGCTGCGGCGTGGTGGCGGCTTCATGGATGATACGCGACACAATCCAGCGGCGCGCAAGTTCAATGCGGGTCAGAAGCTGATATTCTGGTCGGTGGTTCTGGGAACGGTGGTTCTGCTGGTCAGCGGCATAAACTTGGTCCTTCCGTTCTTTTGGCTGGACATTGCCGGAATGCAGTGGGCGCAGGTGGTTCACGCCGCCGGAGGATTGATCCTGATCGGCATCATAATCGGGCACATCTATATCGGTTCGGTGGGCATGGAAGGCGCATTCAGCGCCATGTGGAGCGGATGCGTTGATCGCAATTGGGCCAGGGAACACCATGACCTCTGGGTCATGGAGATCGAGGAACGCGCAGATCGAGAGCGTGAGGCAGGTCGCGCCTGAGGCGCGTTGCCCCGAGGGAGAGCCCGCATGGGGGACGTCCCGCATCGCCGAGGGCGCACTGCCCTCATGATGCGAGCGGCCATTCGCCAGCTGTCGTCGGCCGGTTGGGCATTCCTGGAATGACGAGGCGTAGCGGGACAAGGAGTTGCCGGGCGACCGATAGGCTTGCCCGGCGCTGCCGTTCGCCCAGCCATTTGCCATTGTCGAACAGGCCGCCGATTCAAATCCTTTTCCAAAGGAGGGAGAGACGCGCCGGGTCATGGATGGCGGTGCGCCCAAGAAGCGTCGCCGGGAGCCGTCGATTCGAGCATCGGCGCTGCCATGAGCCGTATGGCGGTGGCCGACAGCAGTAGAGTAGGGAGTTTTCTTACGTGTTGGAGATTCTGCCGCAAAGCGAAGGCCGCTTCGTTGCAATAAAAGCGCACGGGGAACTGACCGATGAAGACTATCGCCAACTCGCGCCGAAGCTCGAGTCGATCATCGAGAGCAAGGGACCGATCCGTCTGTTGATCGACCTGACCGAGTACGACGGGACGACCCTGCAGGCGGCGATGGACGACATGGTCTTTGCGCTGGCTCACAGACAAGATTTCGAACGCATCGCTCTGGTCGGGGACGGGCCCTGGGAAGGTCTGGCGGCGGGGCTCTCCGATGCACTGACCGACGCGGAGGTCCGCCGCTTCCGCTCTGCCGACTGGCAGATGGCCTGGAGCTACATCGTCGAACTGGGCGGGCGCGTTTGAGCCA
>CAZDBC010000008.1:0-20491 GCA_964503295.1 uncultured Kiloniellaceae bacterium
AGGACTGGAACATCATGTTGACCGGCCGGCGGTAGGGCGGGACGGTCGACATGTCCTCGCCTTCGAGCAGGATGGCGCCCGCGCTCGGCACCTCGAAGCCGGCGAGCATGCGCAGGAGCGTCGTCTTGCCGCAGCCGGATGGGCCCAGCAGGGAAAAGAACTCGCCCTTGAAGATATCGAGGCTGACGTTGTCGACCGCGGTGAAGTCGCCGAAGCGCTTCGTCACCTCGGTCAGCCGGACATGCGGCTCGCTCGTGGGATCGGTCCAGGGCTCCCAGCGCGCGCGCTGGCCGTTGCGAAGCTGGCTCAAGCCTGTCCCCCGGGCGCTCCCTCGAGGCTCACGCTGGCAAGGTGCGGGGCGACGGACATGCGCCCTCTGCCCGCTGGCAGGCATGCACCGGTCCCGCGCCGGGACCGGTGCACGGACATGCTGCGAAGGCGGAGTGCGCGGCCGCCGGTCCCGCCTACTGCCCGCTCTTGACCCGCGTCCAGAGCCGCGTCAGCACGCGCTGGGCGCGCGGCGGATAGGGCGTGGTCGTATAGAGCCGCTGAATGACCTCATCGGTCGGGTAGATCGCCGGGTCGCCGATCACGTCGTCGTTGAGCAGCGGTTGGGAGTCCTTGTTGCCGTTGGCGTAGTAGACGTAGTTCGAGGCCTTGGCGATGACCTCCGGTTCCATGATGTAGTTGAGGAACAGGTGCGCATTGTTGGGATGTGGCGCATCGGTGGGAACGGCCATTTGATCGAACCACATCAGTGCGCCCTCCTCGGGAATGAAGTAATGCACGGTGACGTCGTTCTCCGCCTCGGCGGCGCGGTCGCGAGCCTGCAGCACGTCGCCCGACCAGCCGACTGCCAGGCAGATGTCGCCGTTCGCCAGGGCGTTGATGTATTCCGAGGAGTGGAATTTCTGGATGTAGGGTCGGATCTTGAGCAGAACCTCCTCGGCCTTGGCCAGGACGTCGGGGTCCTTGCTGTCGGGATCCTCGCCGATGTAGTTGAGCGCGGCCGGAATCAGCTCGACCGGGGCGTCGAGCACATGGATGCCGCAGTCGGCGAATTTCGAGACCACTTCGGGATCGAAGATCATGCGCCAGGAATTCACCGGCGCGTCCGCCATGCGCGAGAGGATCGCGTCTTCCACATAGCCGATGCCGGTGGTACCCCACATGTAGTTGATGGAGTAGGCATTGCCCGGATCATACTTGGCGGTGCGGTCCTGAATGACCCCCCACATATGCTCGAGGTTCGGGAGCTTCGACTTGTCCAGCTTCTGGAACACCCCGGCCTGGATCTGGCGTGCCAGGAAGGTGCCCGAGGGCACAACCACGTCGTAGCCGGTCCCCCCTGCGAGCAGTTTGGTTTCGAGCACCTCGTTCGAGTCGAAGACGTCGTAGACGACCCGGATGCCCGTCTCGGCCTCAAAATCGGCAAGGATCGACTCGTCGATGTAGTCCGACCAGTTGTAAACGTGGACGACCTTCTCTTCGGCCGCGCGCAGCCCGTTGGACGGCCCTACGGCAAGCACAAGCACAAGGGCCAGCGCCAGGGCGACGCCGGCGCTCCGCTTGGTCGATTGCATGGTTTTCATCCCTGTTCGTTGTCCCCAGATCCCTGTTCGGCGGAGACCGGCAAATGAAGCCGAAAACCTCCGCTTTTTCGAGTCCTTCGACGACGCGAGGTCGCGTCGTCCGGATCGTGTCCGCGCCATTTTGCTGGCCACAAGGGGCAAAGTCTAGAGTCGGCTCCGGGCAACTGCAGAGCTTACTGTAGCAAAATTATCACGGTACACAACTTTATCACACAACCAGGGTGCGTTTGCGGATAAGGGGTTGATCGTCGTATTCTGGCTACGGTGCGGGCAAGGACTGAGGCGAATTGACGGCGACCGCGGCGCGCCGGCGGACGCTCGCGGGGAGGCCGGAATCACGATGGACAGACAGAACAGGGCCAGCATATTGCAGGCCGGAACAGCTTACAGGACGCTCCTTTGCGTCGCCTCGATCTGTACCGTCATCCTGACAGCGGGGTGCGAAGTCTTGGATAGGCAGGAGACCATCGAACCGCCGGTGGCCGCGATCGAGCCGCAGCAGGGCGAACAGGTCGGCATGACCCCGCCGCCGGCCCGGCCGGTTCCGCCTCAGCCGCGGCGCAAGCCCGAAGTCGACCTGTCCGAGCGTCCGCCGCCGACGGACGAGACGGAGGCACAGGTTGCGACCGCCCGTCCGCCTTTGGACCCTCAGGGTCTCGTCGGGCTCGACTTCGTGAAGGCCGAGAACCTTTTGGGACCGCCCTCGCTGTTGATCGAGGAGCCGCCGGCCAAGATCTGGGCCTACAACGGACGGGATTGCGTCTTGCAGCTGTTCTTCTATCCCAAGGTCGGCGGGGCATTCGAGGTCCTCACCTATCAGGCGCTCGGCGGAGAAGGCGACCGGCAGCCCAGCGACGGCGACCTGGTGCGCGACTGCCTGACCCAGCTGCTCGTCGAACGAGAAGCACGCAACGCGGAGAGCTCATGATCATGCAGCCAATGGTGATCGACCAGCCGCTCAATCGGGTGATCATCGTCGACGATGATGATCTCTTTCGCGAGTCGCTCGGTTTGAACCTCGCGGAAGAAGGCTACGAGGTGGTCGATTTCGCCAACGGCGAGCTTGCGCTCGATTTCCTGCTCTCGGGCGAGCCGGCTGACGCCATCCTGCTCGACTGGCGCATGCCCGGCCTGGACGGGCCGGCGGTGCTGCGCCGTATGCGCGAGGCCCAGGTGCAGACGCCGGTCATCTTTCTGACGGTTCTCAGCGATGAGATCTACGAGGAGGCCGCCCTCAAGTGGGGGGCGGTCGATTTCATCGACAAGTCCCGCCGTCTGCCGATTATCCTGCAGCGGCTCAAGATCATCATGGAGGGCACCAAGCCGTCTGTCGGGGCGCCGATCGACGAAGAGTCGAAGAGCGGCATTCTGGTGCGCGGTCCGCTCGAGTTGCGCGAGGAAATCAGCCGCGCGTTCTGGAAGGGCGAACAACTCGACCTCACCCTGACCGAATTCGCGATCGTACGCTTTCTGGTGACCCAGGACGGTGCCGACGTCTCCTACCGGCAGATCTACGACATCGTACGGGGCAAGGACTTCGTCGCCGGCTACGGCCCCGAAGGCTTCCGCGCAAACGTGCGGTCGTTCATCAAGCGAATTCGCAAGAAGTTCCGCGACATCGACGCGGACTTCGACTGTATAGAAAACTATCCGGGCTTCGGATACCGTTGGCGCGATCAGGCGAGTTCGACCGAGGCGCAGTAGCGATGGTGCGGCCGGTCGAGCCGCAGGGCGCCTCTGGCGCCGGCGGCTTCTCGGACGGCCGCCCGTTCAGCTCGCTGGTCAGCAAGCTGGTCTTGCTGATGCTGATTTTCATTACGGTGCCGCTCATCCTTTACTCGGAGTTTCGTCAGGCGGACGTCGAAAAGCGAACCCTCCTGCTCGACAATGTGCGTCAGCAGGGCCGGGTCATCGCGGAGAGCCTGCGGCCTCTGCTGCAGCAAACCGACACCTCGCCGCTGCCCCGCCTGAACGAAGAGGTCGCCCGTTTCGCCACCCCCGAGATGGGGATCAAGGTGCTCTATCGGCCGAAGGGCGAGTTCGGCGCAGGGAACTTCTTCTTCGTCGCTTCGCAGCCGCCGGTGCCGGCGGCTGAACTCGCGGCGGAGCGCGACCGGCTGGTCGAACGCGGCGTGTTCGATAATCTCGCCGAGTCCTGCCGAGGCGAGATTCCGATCGCGTTGCGCCACAACAAGCCCTCGGGCGCGGAGGAATTGCTGACGTCGATCACGCCGGTGACAAGCGAGAACGGCTGCTGGGCGATCATTACGACCCACTCGACGATCGAGTTCCTCGGCACCGCCATCGGACAGCCCTATTGGAAAACGCTGGAGGTCCGCCTGGCGGCGGCCATCTACCTGGGCATGGCGCTGATCACCATAGGCCTCTTCGTCTCGATCTGGCGCAATCTCATGCGGTTCCGCCAGCTTGCGCGCCAGATCCGCACCGGCGAGGCGCCGTCGGCAAGTTTCGCGGCACAGAATCGGGTCCCCGAACTCGCCCTGGTCGCCGAGGAATTCGACCGCATGACCGCGGCGCTGCGCGATTCGGCGGAAAGCATCCGTCTTGCCGCGGAAGACAATGCGCATGCCTTCAAGACACCGATCGCCATCATGCGCCAGTCGCTCGAACCGCTGCGCCGCATCGTGGCGAAGGACGACCCGCGCGGGCAGCGCGCGCTGGACGTGCTGGAGCTCTCGGTAGACCGTCTCGACAGTCTGGTTGCCTATGCCCGGCGACTCGACGAAACGACTGCCGAACTGCTCGACCCGCCCCGCCAGCGACTCAATCTCTCCGAAGTGGTGAGCCGGCTGGTCAGCGCCTATGCCGACACCATTGCCAGTCGGCGCGTGTATCTCGCAACCGAGATCGAATCGCGAATTTACGTGCGCGCCGGGGAGGACCTGCTGGAGACGGTTCTGGAAAACTTGATCGACAATGCGATCGAAGTGTCGCCGGCCGGTTCGACCATCACCGTCACTCTGCGCCGGCACGAAGGCGGCGCGGAACTGAGCGTTCTCGACGAGGGTCCCGGCGTTCCGCATCACGAACTGGCTCGGATCTTCGAACGTTACGTCTCGCTCGGCCCGAAGCACAACACCGGCGTCGACAGTGCGAAGCTCTCGCGCGGCGAGGAAACCGGCCATCATTTGGGGATCGGCCTGTGGATCGTGCGCCGCAACCTGCAGGCCGTGGGCGGGAGCGTCCGCGCCCAGAACCGCTCGGGCGGCGGGCTCGCCGTGATCGTGCGCTTGCCGCTCGCCGACTGATCGGTGCGCTTTTTCCAGCGCTTCGTGGGTCACAAAATTGGCTCAGCCGCACCCCTTGGGGCGGTGTAGAGTCGAACCATATTTTAACAAGAAAATTAACTATTTAGCGGATTCGCATCAAAACCGGCCGTTTACCGTTAAGCCTCGGCGCCGGCGATGCGAAGGAGCCTTGAACCGTGGTTTCTGGACGCAAGTTCGACCCGCCGGCGGCGCTCCCGCCGATCGGCCAGGGTGCGCTGGACAGCTGGACGCAGCTGCGCGGCGGCGCCATCGTGCGGGTGCTGTCGCAACTGCGGGGTTTGCGTCTGCGCTTCACGCTTTGCCGCCTGCGCACGACCGGCGATTGCGGCGCGTTCCTGCACCGCATGCGACGTATCGACGACCCCTGCCTGCTCGTGGATCTTGCGGCGGACAGCACGGCCTATGCGCTCTACGTCGGCCCGCGCAGAATCGAGGCTGCGACCAGCGAGCAACTCGTCGCAGCGGCCGATCGTGCCGTCGAGTCGCTGATCGGAGCACGCCTGTCTCAGGTTCTGGCCGAGGGAGCGGCGCCCCTACCTCTCGAGCGGATCGAGATCGCCGTCCTGCATGCCTGGGCCGACAGTCTCGGGCTTGGCGCCTGGCTGTTCGGCGAGCTCGACCGGATATCGATGCGGCCCCTGGCCCGCCCCCGCCAGCCGATTGTCTGACGTTTGGCCCCGGCGCGGGGTCATCCGGCGACGGTCTGCCGCGCCGCAAGGCTGCGTTCGAGCGCGGGATAGAATGCACCGAGCGTGATCGCCCGGGCGGCCATGAACAGCACGAACGCCAGCCACAATCCGTGATTGCCGAGTATCGGCACCAGCAGCCATGCCGCGACCACGAAGCACAGCAGCGAAAGCAGCATTGCATTGCGCATGGCCGCGCTGCGCGTCGTGCCGATGAAGATGCCGTCGAGCTGAAAACTCCACACCGAGATCAGCGGCGATACGACCATCCAGGGCAGATAGGCGGCGGCGACCGATTGAATCTCGGGATTGGGCGTGAAAAGGGCGATCAAAGGCATGCCGGCGAAGCCGTAGACGGCGGCGATCGCCAGGGCGGTCGCGGCGGCCCAGACAGTCGACACCCGGACCGCCTGCCGGAATGCTGCCAGGCTGCGTGCGCCGTAGGCGCTGCCGGCCAGGATCTCCGCGGCATGGGCGAAACCGTCCAGTCCGTAGCCCATGAACTGCTGCAGATGCATGAGGATCGCGTTGCCGGCCAGGGTAATGTCGCCCAGTCCGGCGCCGCGCGAGGTGAACAGCGCAAAGGCGCTGATCAGGCATACCGTGCGGATGAAGATGTCGCGGTTGACCCGGAACAGGGCAAGCAGCCGTCCGCGTGCCAGCACTTCAGTCCAAGCCACCGACAGCGACTTGTGGCGCAGACGCTGGCGGACCACGACGAGACCGACCACCGCGGCCGTGCACTCGGCGCACAGCGTCGCAGCGGCGACCCCGGCCACGCCCCAGCCCAGACCGAGAACGAGGACCACGCTGAGCGTGATGTTGGTGCCGTTGAGCAGCAATTGCAGGGCCAGGGTCGTGCCGGCACGTTGGCTCCCGAGCAGCCAACCGACCACGGCGTAATTGATCAGAGCGGCCGGCGCGCTCCAGATCCGGATGTCGAAATAGGCTCCGGCATGGCCTTCCACGGCGGCGCTGCCGTCCATCAGCCACAGCGCAGCCGACCGGAGCGGCGACTGAACCAGAATCAGCAGGCCGCCGATTACGAGTGCAAGCAGCAGAGGCCGCAGAAAGGCAGCGCGCAGCTCGTGCCGATCGTCGGCTCCTTCGGCCTGGGCCGTGAAGCCGGTCGTCGCCATGCGCAGAAAGCCGAAGCCCCAGAACAGGAAATTGAAGATCACCGCGCCGATCGCGACGCCGCCGATCAGGGCCGGGTCGGGCAGGCGGCCGACCACGGCGGTATCGACCGCGCCCATCAGCGGTACCGAAAGATTGGACAGGACGATCGGCCCGGCGAGGCGCCAGACGCGGCGGTGCCATCCACCGGGCCGGCCGACAGGCGGCAGTGCCGTCTTCTCGGCGCTCACGCCCGCGCCCGCGACCGGCTGTGCCCTTCAGTGCGCGGCTCGGGCGAAACCTCAGCGGCCGATCGCATAGCCCTGCATGAAGCGAGGATTGGCCGCACCGCGCAGCAGCCTGCGGTCGCGTCGCACGGCGCTCAGTCGGCCAAGCGACCAGTCCGGCTCCCGGGTCACGCGATGGCCGCGCCGTTCGAGGTCGTCGAGGGCCGCATCGGAGAAGCGGCCTTCGAGGCGCAACGAGCCGAGCTCCGCCTTGCGCGGCCAGAACGAGCTCGGCATGTGGTCGGTCTGGAACATCGGCGCGTCGATTGCCTCTTGCAGGTTCATTCCGTGGTGCACGTGGCGCAGGAAGAAGGTCAACGACCACTGGTCCTGATAGTCGCCGCCCGGCGTTCCGAAGGCCATGCAGGGCGCGCCGTCGTACAGGGCGATGTTGGCCGAGAGCGTGGTGCGCGGTCGCTTGCCCGGCGCGAGGCTGGCGCTCACGCCCTCCTGGAGCCAGAACATCTGGGCCCGGCTGGTCAGGCAGAAGCCGAGTTCCGGAATGATCGGCGACGACTGGAGCCAACCGCCCGATGGCGTGGCCGACACCATGTTGCCCCAGCGGTCGACGACGTCGATGTGACAGGTATCCCCGGCGACGCGTCCGTCGACCTGCACGGTGGGCTCGCCGCCACCCAGGCGTTCGGCCGTTCCCTCCTCGTCGATGCCCTCGACGATGGCTCCGCCATACCCGGGTATGCTGCCCGGACGCAGCTCGAGCGAAGCCCGGGCGTCGATCAGCTTGCGCCGCTCGGAGGCGTAGTCGCGGGACAGCAGCCGTTCGAGCGGCACGGCGACGAAATTCGGATCGCCGTAGAACGCCTCCCGGTCGGCGAAAGCGAGCTTGGCCGCCTCGGTCACGGTGTGGACGAAGTCGGGTCCGAGCGGATCCATCTCCTCGAGGCCGAAGCCTTCGAGCAGGGCCAGCTGTTGCAGCAGAACGGGTCCCTGGCTCCAGGGGCCGCCCTTGCACAGCCGGTAGCCGTGGTAGTCGAAGGTGACCGGCGGCTCGACGCTGGATTCCCACCGCGCCATGTCGTCGGCGCTCAGCACGCCGCGGTGGCGCCTGCCCGAGGTGTCCATCAACTCCTTGGTCCGGCAGAAGCGGTCGATCGCCTCGGCGACGAAGCCGCGATACCAGGCCGCGCGCATGGCCTCGATCTGGGCCTCGCGCCCGGCCGGCGTCGAGCCGTCGCCCGCAGCTTCGGCTTCCGCGAGCAGACGCTTGTAGGTTCCGGCCAGCACCTCGTTGCGGAAGAGTCGGCCGGGTTGCGGGATCTCGCCTCCCGGCAGATAGGTCGCCGCCGAGGTCGGCCATTCGTCGCGAAACAGCTCGGCCACGCGTTCGATCGTCAGGGAAATGTTCTCGACGATCGGGTAGCCGCCCTCGGCATAGGCGATGGCGTGCTCGAGGACGTCTCGCGGCCGCAGGCTGCCGTAGTCGCGCAGCAGCCGCATCCAGGCATCGAAGGCGCCGGGCACGACGGCGGCGAGCAAGCCGCTGCCCGGAACCATTTCGAGACCGAGCGCGCGGTAGTGGGCGATCGTGGCGCCCGCCGGGGCCACGCCCTGGCCGCAGATCACCTCGACGCCGTCTCCCGGGCGGTCCGCTCCCGACTTGTAGAGCAGGATCGGCACCTCGCCGCCGGGACCGTTGAGATGGGGCTCGACGACCTGCAGGGCGAATCCGCCGGCGACCGCTGCATCGAAGGCATTGCCACCGCGTTCCAGGATTGCCATTGCGGCGGCGCTCGCCAGCCAGTGGGTCGAGGCCACCATGCCAAAGCATCCCTGGATCTCAGGGCGGGTCGTGAAAGGGGCCGGCATCGTCGCTGGTTGCTCCGCTGAGAGGGCGTGCGCAGGACAATAGTCGCGCCCGCGCCGGCCCGAAAGTCCCGGCACGGCGGTCGGGCGGCAAGCGCGACCGACGCGCGACAAGCCCCCTTTCCTTCAGGGCGCATTTCGCTAACATGCGCGCCGCGCGCGAGCGCGACCGGACGTTCGGGCGGGCGGCAGCCCGTCCGCAATCTTTTTTTCGGGAGACGGCAGGTTTGGCCAGCGATATCCAGCATCCCTATCTCCTGTTTCTCGGCGATGCGCCGGACCAGTTGGCCGCCAAGACCGCCCAGGGTGTCGCGCACTGGCGGCCCGACTGGTGCGTCGGCCAGTATCGCCTGGAGGACTGCAAGGCTGATCTTGGCCTGCCTGACATGAGCCTGGAGCAGGCGGCCGAAGCGGGCGTCAAGACCGTCATCGTTGGGGTCGCCAACCGGGGCGGCTTGATCGCCGACAATTGGGTGCAGGAGCTCGAAGAGGCTCTCGCACTCGGCATGGATATCGCCGCCGGCCTGCACCGCCGGCTGGCCGACGTGCCGCTCTTGCGCGCGGCGGCCGAGCGCTTCGGCCGACGCCTGTTCGACGTGCGCCATCCGACCCAGCAGTTCGACGTGGCCAACGGCCTCAGGCGGCCGGGCAAGCGGCTGCTCTCGGTCGGCACCGACTGCTCCTGCGGCAAGATGTACACGACCCTGGCGCTCGAGCGGGAAATGCACAAGCGTGGCATGAAGGCGGATTTCCGCGCCACCGGACAGACCGGCATCTTCATCGCGGGCAGCGGCGTCTCGGTCGACGCGGTCGTTGCCGACTTCATTTCGGGCGCGGTCGAGTGGCTGACGCCGGCCAACGATCCGGACCACTGGGACATTGTCGAGGGGCAGGGCTCGCTCTTCCACTGCTCCTTCGCCGGCGTTTCGACCGGCCTGCTGCATGGGTCCCAGCCCGATGCGCTCGTCCTTTGCCACGAGCCGACGCGGACCCACATGCGCGGCCTGCCGCACTATCCACTTCCGACCCTGAAGGCCTGCCGGGACGCCAACCTGGAGGTCGCCCGCCTGACCAATCCCGATGTCCGTTTCGTCGGCGTGTCGATCAACACCTCGTCGATGGCCCGGGAGGCGGTGGCCGACTACTTCAAGAGGGTCGAGGATGAGCTTGAGCTGCCCGTCGTCGATGCCTTCAAGGACGGCGTCGGCCCGATCGTCGACCGCCTGACCTGAGCGCGGTCGCTGCTCCCGTGCCCGAGCTTACGGTCCGTCACGAATCCTGGCCCCTGCGCGGGAGCTTTGCCATCTCGCGCGGCAGCCGCACGACCGCCGAGGTCGTTGTCGTCGAACTGCGCGACGGTGCGGCGGTCGGGCGCGGCGAGTGCGTGCCCTACGCCCGCTACGACGAGTCGGTCGAAGGTGTCGTCGCGACGATCGAATCGCTGCGCGCCGAGTTGGAGGGCGAACTGGACCGGAACGGGCTGCAGTCGGCGCTGCCTGCCGGCGCCGCTCGCAACGCGCTCGACTGCGCGTTCTGGGATCTCGAGGCCAAGCAGCGCAGGCAGCCGGTCTGGCAGCTCGCCGGCTGCGCCCCACCAGAGCCCCTGGTGACGGCTTATACCCTCTCGCTCGACAGTGCCGAGCGCATGGGTGCGGCAGCCGCGGCCAATGCCGGGCGACCGCTGCTCAAGCTGAAGCTTGCCGGGCCCGAGGACATCGACCGGGTGGCGGCCGTTCACGCGAACGCGCCTGCGGCGCGCCTGATCGTCGATGCCAACGAAGGCTGGACCGCCTCGCAGTACGCCGCCCTCGCGCCCGAGCTTCAGCAGCTTCGCGTCGAGATGATCGAACAGCCGCTGCCGGCTGCGCAGGATGGCGCCCTGGCCGAGATCGCGCGGCCGGTACCGGTCTGCGCCGACGAGTCCTGTCACGACCGGGACTCGCTGGCCGCCCTCGCCGGGCGCTACGACATGATCAACATCAAGCTCGACAAGACCGGCGGGTTGACCGAGGCGCTGCAGCTCAAGGCGGTGGCCGAGGCGCAAGGCTTCGAGATCATGGTCGGCTGCATGCTCGGCACTTCCCTGTCCATGGCGCCCGCCCTGCTGGTCGCCCAAGGTGCCAGGGTGGTCGACCTCGACGGGCCGCTCCTGCTCGCCGAGGATCGCCGGCCGGGGCTGGTCTACGAAGACAGTCTTATTCACCCGCCGCCGCCCGCCCTGTGGGGTTGAGCGCCCGCCGCACCGGTCGGATTCCCGGTCCGGTTCACAGCGAAACGACAACAAGAACGGAAGAACAATGAGCCTGAACGATCCTCTGGCGAGGGAGCTGCCGACCTTCGTCAGCCATTTGGAATGCTCGATGACGGGCGAACGCTACCCGGCCGACCGCGTCCACGGCCTGTCCAAGGCCGGCCGGCCGCTTTTGGTGCGCTACGACCTGCCGGCCCTGGCGGCCGCCGTCGACAAGGCGGAGCTGGAGCGGCGCGGCGGGGGGTTCTGGCGCTACCGCGAGTTTCTGCCGGTGCGCCGGCGCGAGAACGTGGTGAGCCTGGGCGAGGTTGTGACGCCGCTGATCGGCCTGCCGAAGCTGGCGCCCGGCAAAGGAGAGCTCCTGGTCAAGGACGAGGGACGCCTGCCCACGGGGTCGTTCAAGGCGCGCGGCCTCGCGCTCGCGGTTTCCATGGCCAAGGAACTGGGCCTTGACCATCTGGCCATGCCGACCAACGGCAACGCCGGTGCGGCCATGGCCGCCTATGCCTCGCGCGCCGGATTGCGCACCACAATCTTCTGTCCCGAAGACACGCCGGAGATCAACGTTTCCGAGATCGAGCTGCAGGGCGCCAAGGTCTACCGCGTCAACGGCCTGATCAACGACTGCGGCAAGATCGTGGGCGACGGAAAGGAGGCCGCCGGCTGGTTCGACGTCTCGACCCTGAAGGAGCCCTACCGGATCGAGGGCAAGAAGACCATGGGGCTCGAGCTCGCCGAGCAGTTCGACTGGGAGCTGCCCGACGTGATCTTCTACCCGACCGGCGGCGGCACCGGCATGATCGGCATGTGGAAGGCCTTCGCGGAACTGGAGGCGATCGGCTGGATCGGCGCCAAGCGGCCGCGCATGGTGGCTGTGCAGGCGAGCGGCTGCGCCCCGATCGTCAAGGCCTTCGAGGACGGCGAGGAGCATGCGCCGCTGTGGGAGAACGCGCACACGGTCGCGGCGGGCATCCGGGTGCCGATCGCGGTCGGCGACTTTCTGATTCTGCGCGCGGTGCGCGAGAGCGGTGGCTTCGCCATCGCGGTGCCGGACGACAAGATCACCGCCGCAGTCGCCGAGGTCGCCGAGCAGGAGGGGCTGCTACTCTGCCCGGAGGGCGCGGCAACCTACGTCGCCTACCGCCAGGCGCTGACCGACGGCCGGGTGTCGCCGGACGAGAAGGTGGTGCTCTACAACTGCGCGACCGGCCTCAAGTATCCCATGCCGCAGGTCACGCGCAGCCTGGACCGTCACCGCACGCTGGATTACGCCGCTCTCTAGGCCGCAGCGGGCGCAAGGTTCTCCTGCGGCTGGCCGATTGGAACCGCCCGGCTGGCGCGGCGGTTGTGCATCGCCAGGCTGAACAGCGGCGGCACCAGATAGAACGAGAGCACCGAGGACAGCAGCACGCCGCCAGCGATGGCCATTGCGAAGGGCGGCCAGAATCCGCCGCCACCGAGGATCAGCGGCAGGAACCCGCCGAAGGTGGTCACCGTCGTCGAGATGATATGGCGGCTCGCCTGCAACACGATCTCGGCGCAGCGTCCCCGGTCGCCGGCCAAGGCGCGCGGGTCGGCCTGGAGGGCGGTCATGATGATGATGGCCGCGTTTATGGAGACACCGATCGAGCCGATCACGCCGATCAATGCCTGGATTCCGAAGGGATAGCCGAACACGGCAAGGGCGAGCAGACTCAGTCCCATGGCGAGTACGCACACCAGGCCGGCGATGAGAGACAGGCGATAGGAGCGGAAGGTCAGCACGATGACCGCGATCAGTGCGGTCATCACGGTGCCGATCGGCGCCAGGAGATTGGTGACGGTCTCGGCGCGGGCATCCGAATCGCCGCCGAACTCGATTCGATAGCCCGGCGGCAGCGGCAGCGGGTCGGCCGCCAGTCGAGCCTTGACCTGCTTCAGCACTTCCTCCGGCAGCACGCCGGGCTCCACGAAGGACTGCACATTGTTGATGCGCTCGCCGTTGCGCCGCGCGATCGGGCTGTCCGCCGGAATCACGCGCAGGCTGCCGAGAGCGGTCAGCGGGATACCGGGATAGTCGCCCGCGGCGGCCAAGGCCGGGGCGTCCGGCGGCATGATGTCGAGCATGGCGACCCGCTCGACCGTGCCGCGCGCGGCATCGCCGATGCGCACCCGCACCGGCAGCTGCTCGCTGGTCTCCAGCAGAGAGCCCCCCGTCGCGCCGTCGAGCAGGGCGTCGAGCTGGCCGGCCACCGCCGCAAGGTCGAGGCCGGCGAGGCGCACCTTGTCTTCATCGAGATCGAAGACCAGCTTGGGCGCGCCGCCGAGTAGCGTCGCGCGGGTATGGGTGACGCCGGGCAGATCCGACATCAGCAACCGGGCCTGCTCGCCGAGCTGCCGCAGGCGCTCGAGATCGGGCCCGACCAGGCGCAACTCGACCGGAGCGGCCACGGGCGGTCCCTGGACCAGGTCGCGGACGACGATCTGGGCGCCGGGCAGGGCTTGGTCGAGCTCGGCCTGAAGGTCCGTGACAAGCGCCGCGGTGGCCTCCGGCGATTCCGTCGTGACCAGGGCCTCGGCGAAGCTGGCGACACCGTCCTGGTCCATCAGCATGTTGTAGTAGAATGAGGGGGCACTGTCGCCGATCGCCCAATTGACCTGGACGATGCCGTCCTGTGCTCGCAGCTGACGGTCGGCGGCCCGTGCGACCTCGGCGGTTCGACCGATGGCGGCGCCCTCCGGCAGCTTGACCTGAACATAGAACTGGTTGCGCTCCACCCCCGGGAAGAACTGCGCGGTCAGGGTCGGGAAGGCGCCGAATCCGATCGCGGGCAGTGCAAGTGCCGCCAGTACGGCCTGCAGACGATGGCGCAGCGCAAGGCGGATCGACCAGGCGAAGGCGCGGCCGATCGCGCCCGGCTGCAGGCCGTTGCGCCACAGGCTGGCACTGCGGTCGGGGCCGCCCTTGGGCAGAAGGATACCGGCCAGTGCCGGCGTCACGGTCACGCTGAGCAGGAACGACGACAGCAGCATCACGATCACCGCGATGGCGATCGAACCGACGAAATCGCCGGCCGGTCCGGGCAGCAGGGCCATGGGAAGGAAGGCCAGCACGGTGGTCAGGGTGGACGCGAGCAGTGGGATCAGCAGCCGGCGCACGGCGTGCGTGACCGCGTCGCCGGTCCTGTCGCCGGCGGCAAGGCGCTGACGGACGTCGTCCGTGATCACGATCGCCGAATCGACCAGCAGGCCGAGGGCGACGATCAGGCCGGTCACCGACATCTGCTGAATGGATACGCCGAGATACTGCAGGACCGCGATCGACATGAGGGCGGTCAGCGGCAGGATCAGGGCCACGGTCAGTGCCGCGCGCCAGCCGAGGGTGAGCAACAGGACTGCGACGACGAGAGCGCTGCCGATCGCGATGTTCTGAAGCAGGGTGGAGAAACGTTCGGCGGTATAGCGGCTCTGGTCGAAAAGAAGACGATGTTCGATGCCGGCGGGCAGCTGTGCCTCGACCTCCGCGAGGGCGGAGCGGACGGCCTCGGCCCAGCGGTCGACCTGCAGGTCCGGTTCCATCGCCGCGGCGATCATGATGCCCGGCCGCCCGTCGATCAGCGCCAGCGTCCGCGGCGGGTCGAGAACCGTCCGGCGAATCTCGGCGACGTCCCCGACCCGTGTCATGCGGCCGTCGGCGCCGTCGACCAGGGGGATGGCCGAGATCCGCGCCAGGGCCTCGATCTCGCCGGACAGCTCGACCAGCAGCTCGTGGCGATTTCCGCGCACGCCGCCGGCCTCGACCTTGGCGTCGGCCTGTGCGATGGCGCGCGCGACCGCTTGCGCGGTGAGGCCGAGCGAGGCCAGCCTGTCGGGGTCGATCTGGACCAGGATTTCCTCGTCCCGCGCGCCGAACAGGCGCACGACCTTCGTGCCCGGCACGGCGCGCAGACGGTCCTGCAGCAGTTCGGCATAGCGCCGCAGCAATCCCGGTCCCGCATCGACCCCGGGACGCGCCAGCAGGCCGCTGATCGCGGTGTAGGCGCCGGTCCGGTCGTTGTCGAACTCCGGTTCGGGAACCCCGGCCGGGAAGCGGAGCGCCGCGTCGCCGAGCGCATCGCGGATCTCCGACCACGCCTGCTCGATCTCGCTGTCGGAAATCAGCTCGGACAGTTCGACGGTGACGACGGAAAGGCCGCTGCGCGAGATCGAGTTGATCTCCTTGATCTCCGCGATCTCGCGCAGTTCGTTCTCGATCTCCTCGGTGACCAGCGCCTCGACCCGGTCGGGCGCGGCGCCCGGGAACGGCGTCAGGACGGTGGCGAAAAGATTGGTGATCGTGGGGTCTTCCTGTCGGCCGATCGACAGCAGCGACAGCGAGCCCACCGCCACGATGACCGCGACCGCGAGCGCGAGCAGGCGCTTCTCGCGAAACAGGAGGCTGCCCACCGCGCCTAGTCCCCTGCTTCGGCGACCGCTTGGCCGGGCGTCAGCCTGTTGAGGCCGCCGGTTACGACCTTCATGCCGTCCCTCAACGTTCCGCGCACGAAGGCCTGGTCGTGTTCGACATGCAGTACGGCCACGCTCTCGCGCACGACCCGTTCGCTGCCCGAGTCTTTGGCGACGCGGTAGACCGACCACAGACCCTTGACGCCTTCAGTCAACGCGGTCAGGGGCAGCCAGGCGCCGGGAGCCTCGACCCTGCGCTCCACTTCGAGCGCGACCAACTCGCCGAGCGGCGGCAGGTTTTGCGCCGGCGCGACATCGAAGAGGACCGTCACCGTTCGGGTATCAGGCTGCAGATCGGGCCGCACAGCCACTACGCTTGCGGCCAGGCTGTTGCCGTTGGCAAGCAGGAGATGCGGCTCGCCGGCGGCGAACTGCCCGGCCACTTCCGGCGGCAATCCGATGCGCGCCTGGATCCGCCCGGTCTCGAGCAGTTCGGCGAGCGGAGCGCCGGCTTCGACCACAGTGCCTTCGTCGACCAGCCGTTCGCCCAGCCGTCCGGCGAATGGGGCCACCACCTCGGACTTGTCGATCTCGATCTCGACAGCGCGGATCGCAGCCTCGACGCTGGCCAGTGTTGCCGCCAGGGCCTCGGCGGTCAGCCGAGCCTCGTCGTAGCGCTGCCGGCTGCTGTGGCCCTTGTCGGTCAGGGCCGCCTGGCGCTCGGCGGTCAAACGCGCCAGCTCGAGCTGCGCCTGGGTGCGCCGGCGCTCGGCGACCAGCCGCGCCTTCTCGGTCGCCAGCGAGGCGGTGTCGAGGCGCGCCGCGACAGCGCCGGCCTCGACCCGATCGCCCTCCTCCATCAGGACATCGGTGACCAGGCCGCCGCGCTCGAACGACAGGTGCACGCTGCGTGCGGCCTCGAGCCGGCCGGCATAGCGCTGCGCGACGCTGTAGCCGGTCTGCTGTCGCACGGTGACGGTCGCGACCGGCTGCGGCAGCGGTTGTGCGACCGTCGGGGCCGACTGCGCCCGCCAGTGCAACGCCGCGATTCCCCCCGCCGTGACGGCCGCGACGAAAGCGACGCTGACCAGCCCGGCGAGCAGTCTCAAGAACCGGCGGCCCGGAGACGGCTTGGACGGCGGCGGGGTCAAGCTGCTGTCGGGCGACTGGGCGTCCATGCTATGACCTCGATTGCTGGCGTTCCGGCGGTCGAACCGCTAAGCTATGTTAGAGTGAATAACATTCAAGCCGAATGCAAGCGATCGAGCCTGTGTCACTTGTGTGCACTCGAATTTCGAATAGGACAGGCTAGGCGAAGAATGGTTTCCAACGGGTTATTGCGGCTTCGAGGCATCCCTTGTCGACGATGAACATTCCGCACCGGAAGGCGGCCTACCACCACGGCAATCTGCGCGCTGTGTTGATTGAATCGGCGCACCGTCTCATCGCCGCCAAGGGGCCGGAGGGCTTCACCCTGGCCGAGGCCTGCCGGCTGGCGGGTGTCAGTACGGCCGCGCCCTATCGGCATTTCGCCGACCGGGAGGACCTCGTGCGGGCAGTCGCCTTGCGCGGTTTCGACCTGCTGGCCGAGCGCAGCCGCCGGGCCCGCGACGCTCACCGCCTCGGTTCGATCGACGCCATCGTCGCCATGGGCCAGGCCTATGTCCGCTTCGCGGCCGACGAGCCGGCATTGTTCCGCCTGATGTTCGGCCGCCGTCATGCGGAAGTCTGCGCGGCATCGCCGGATCCGGAGGGCAAGGCGTGCTTCGGCGTGCTCCTCGATGCCGTTGCCGCATTTCTGACCGAGAACGAGCACGGTAGCGACGATCTCATGTCGCTTGCCCTGCCGCTCTGGACGATCGTTCACGGCGCCGCCAGCCTTCTCATCGACCAGGACTTCGACGCCGTTGCGCCCGGCACGGACGTCGACGCGCTGGTCGACACCGCCACCCGCAGTTTCCTGACCGGCTTCGTCGCGCGGTCGGCGGTGCCGGAGGCCTGATCGCACGGCCGCTCGCGCTGACGGTCAAGTCTCGAAGCGGCGGAACAGCGCCATCAGCTCCTTGCCGGAAATGGCCTGCTCGGCGAAGGCGAAGGAGCCCTGCTCGTGTATCCGGCGTGCCGCGCCCACAAGCGCGCCGTAGGCGGCGCGCGCCAGGCTCCCGCCGACGCTGATCCGCTTGACGCCGAGCTCGCCCAGCTGCGCCGCGGTCAGCGGCCGGCCGACCAGGCCCATCACAACGTTGAGCGGGCCGTTGACGGCGCGCACCAGGGCGGCGATGGCGTCCGGCTCGGTAATGCCCGGTGCGTAAAGGCAGTCGGCGCCGGCCTCCCGGTAACGGTTGAGCCGGCGCACCGCCTCCTCGAAGGGGCGATCGTGGCCGACCAGATAGCACTCGGCGCGGGCCGTCAGCGTGTAGGGGAAAGGCGCCTCGTCGGCCGCCTCGCGCGCCGCCGCGATGCGCTCGACGGCAAGTTCGATGTCATAGAGCGGCGCCGCCGGGTCGGCGCGGTGGTCCTCGATGCTGCCGCCGACCAGGCCGCAGTCGATCGATCGGCGAATCGTGTCGGCCACGGCTTCGGGGCTGTCGCCGTAACCGGCTTCGAGGTCGCCGCTCACCGGCAGCGGCACCGCCGCGGCGATGCGGCCGCAGTCCGCCAGGGCGTCGTCGCGCGACAGGCGATCCTCGTAGTCGGGCAGGCCGCGCGAGAAGGCGCTGCCGGCGCTTGTGGTGCCGAGTGCGGCGAAGCCGGCGTCAGCCAGGATGCGCGCGCTGCCAGCGTCCCAGGCATTGGGCATGATGAACGTGCCCCCGCGCTCGTGAAGCTCACGGAAGGCCCTGGCCTTGCTGTACTGGTCCTTGTCCATCGAAGGGTCCTCGGTTCGGGGATGCCACCTGCCGTCAGGCGAGGCCGAGCGGGCGGCTCAGCTCGCCCGGCGTCAGGGCCTCGAAACGCACGGGGCGGCCGATGAAGCGCGTGGCCAAGCGGCTCACGACAGCCGGCTCGCCGCTGGTCAGGCAGCGCACGCCCGGCGCGCCGCTGCGCGCACGTTCGGCGAAGCGCGGATGGCGTACAAGATAGGCTTCGAGCGACCGCCCGGTCAGGCGCGGCTGGTCGAGCAACTCGACGCTCGGCGGCAATACGGCGGCGAAATCCTCGGCGACCAGAGGATAGTGGGTGCAGCCGAGCACGACACTGTCCGGCCATGCACCCTCCAGGCGGGCCTGCAGCGCGGCCACGTAGCCGGCGACGAGTGCGCGCAACTCAGTGGCAGGCGCGCCGGCTTCGATGCGCGCGGCGAGTCCGGGGCAGGCCTGCTGCACTACGGTGATCTCCGGCGCCCGCTTGCCGATCTCGCGGGGATAGGCGCCGCTCGCCACCGTGCGTGCGGTGGCGAAGACGGCGACGCAGCGCGGCGGGCCGGGCAGGCGATGGCGGGCCACGGCCGGGTCGAGCGTCCAGGGCTGGCGGGTAATGGCCTCGACCATCGGGACCAGCACGCCCAGCACCCGCCGGTCAGGAGACCGCGCACGCAGCCAGGTGCGCTGCAGGCGGCGCAGGGCGATGGCCGAAGCGGTGTTGCAGGCGAGCACGACCAGCTCGCAGCCGCGCCCGAAAAGCGCGGTGACATTGTCGCGGGTCAGGGCATAGATCTCCTCGGGGCTGCGCTCGCCATAAGGGGCGTTGGCATGATCGCCGAGATAGAGAAACGAGAGCTCGGGCAAATGCTTGCGCAGTGCGGCGAGCACGGTCAGCCCGCCGTGGCCGGAATCGAACACGCCGATCACGACATTTGCCGCATGAGATTGAGTCGGAAAGGCGTCGTAAAGCGGAACCCGTCATCCGCACGTTCCGCGGCGGCGAAAAACGAGGCACGCAGGGTTTCTTCGAGGCGCTCGACAGCAGCGTGGCGCGCCGGGTCGACTGCGATGAGGCCGTCGCGAAAAGCTTCAAACGAAGGGTAGCGGACTGCCGCGCGGTAGCGCAGCTCCTCGAGCTCCTGCCAACGGTGGCTTTGTGCTGCGCGGCGCAAGGCAGCATAGGCGGCCGCGCGCACCGCCGTCTCGTCCTCGACCGGCTGCATGACTTCGAAGTAGCGGCCCTCTGCCAGGGGTTCGACGACGCAGAGCAGTCCGCCGGGTCGCAGCACGCGCGCCGCCTCGGCGAGCGCGCGATCCTGCCGATCGACGGCGACATGGTGCAAGGCGTTGAAATAGACGACGATGTCCAGGCTGCCGGCGGCCAGCGGCAGGGCCTCGCCGGCGGCCGCTACATAGGTCTCTTGACCGGCCGGCGGCGCTTGCCGGGCCCGCGCGAGCTGATCGGTCCCGCAGTCGATCCCGATGGTGCGGGCGCCGGCACGCGTCAGCATGCGCACGAGCCCGCCTTCGCCGCAGCCGACGTCCGCAACGCGCGCACCGTCGAGGGACAGGCGGTCGCGCAACAGTTCGCCATGCTTAAGCAGCGGCGGCATGTCGGCTTGAGTGGCGGCGCTCTGGTTCACGCGGCGGTCGCTGTTGCAGCCCTCGGTGACCGTCCGAGCCTAGGCCCGCCGCATGCGGGTGGCAACCTGCCCCGTGTAATCTGCCCCATGGGACCGTCTCCGCCCGGTGCGGCACGTTAGATGCGGTTGGCATCGCTCGGTGCTTGGCCGGCTGCGCCGGCCTGGCGTAGGCTCGTTTCGACAATGACGAACACCGATGCCTACCAGGACTGGATCGGCCGACGCCGGACGGCTGCGGACCGGATCGACATCGACCGTGCGCGTGCGCTGCAGGCAACGCTCGACGACGAGGCACCGCCGCTGGCGGAGGGCGACGCGCTGCCGCCGCTGTGGCACTGGACCTACTTCTGGGAGCCGCGGCCGACCGCGGCGCTCGGAGCGGACGGCCATGCCGCGCGCGGGGAGTTCCTGCCGCCGGTGGATCTGCCACGCCGCATGTGGGCGGGCAGCCGGCTGCGTTTTCCCGGTTCGCTTGCGCTTGGCGCGCGCATCACGCGCGCTTCCACCATCGCC
>CAZDBC010000009.1:0-20323 GCA_964503295.1 uncultured Kiloniellaceae bacterium
GACCGTGCCCACCCAGTGGGCGATGCCCGTCCTTTCGCGCAGGAAGGTCAGGATGCTGCTCAGGTCGCCGGCAAGGGCGTCGGTTGCGTAGAGCACGCCGAAGTTCGCGCGCGCGGGCAGCGGGTCGAGAGCGCCCCAGGCGGCCTTGACCGTGGTGCTCCAGTCCGGCCCGCTGGCCTCGACCGCCCTGAATCCGGGCGAGGATACCGCCGCGGCCCGCGCCTCAGCCATCGCTGCCCTTCGTCGCCGCACGCGCCGCGCCGCCGGATGCGCTCTGGGCGCGTTCGATCAAGGCCTCGACATGGGGCAGGATGTTCTCGACCATCACCGCCACGCCCGCGGCGTTGGGGTGGATGCCGTCGGCCTGGTTGAGCTCGGGGTCCATCGCTACGTCCTTCAGGAAGAAGGGGTAGAGCGGCACCTGATGCTCGGCGGCCAGCCTGGGGTAGACCGCGTCGAACTCCGCGACGTACTCCGGTCCCAGGTTGCGTGGCGCCAGCATGCCGACCAGGAGCACCGGCAGCCCGCGCGCCTTGAGTTCGCGCAGGATGGCGTCGAGATTCTCGTAGGTTTCGCGCGGATCGATGCCGCGCAGGCCGTCGTTGGCGCCGAGCGCGACCATCACCGCGTCCGGCTCGTCGCCCAGCGCCCAGTCGAGGCGGGCGCGGCCGGAGGCCGTGGTGTCGCCGGAATTGCCGGCATTTAGCACCTCGACGTCGTGCCCCTCGGCGCGCAGCGCGGCTTCGAGCTGGGCCGGGAAGGTCTTGCCGGCAGGCAGGCCGTAGCCGTGCACGAGGCTGTCGCCGAACGCCATCAGGCGCAGCGGTTCGGCGGCCGCCGGCAACACGGCGGACAACAGCCCGGCAAGGCACAGCAGGGCCGCCAGCGCGGGACGGCCGGCGCGAATCGCGTATGTCATGGGACCTGGGTCTCGCAGCGGTTGCTCTCCCCTAGCGCTAGATAGCCGGCGCCAGGGGACAGTTCAAGGCGCGCCGGCTGCACGCTGGCCCGCCGATCCGGCCTCGGCGTGCCGTTGACGGGCCGCCGGCGCCGGACCATATCGAAGGCAATCGCGGGCCGCGGGGGCCCGCCCCGCCGCACGACGTCGCCCGGCGCCGCGCGACACAGGGCCCAACGCTTCGCTCGCCTGGCATGACCTCTTTATCTTCCGAGACCGTTTCCATGATTGCGCTGCGGCAGGTCGATCTGACCCTGCCGTCCACGGCCGGTCCCGTGCACATCCTGAGGGGCCTCGACCTCGAGGTCGCGCAAGGGGAGACGGTCAGCGTGGTCGGGCCCTCGGGTTCGGGCAAGTCCTCCATGATGATGATCGTGGCCGGCCTGGAGCGGGCGACCGCGGGCCGGGTCAGCGTGGCGGGTCAGGACTTCGCCGTGCTCGACGAAGACGGCCTCGCGCGTTTCCGCCGCGACAGCATCGGCATCGTGTTCCAGGATTTCCACCTCGTGCCGACCATGACGGCGCTGGAAAACGTGGCCATACCGCTCGAGTTCGCCGGCCGGGACGACGCCTTCGCGCGCGCCGCCGGCTCGCTCGAGGCGGTCGGACTCGGCCATCGCCTTGGCCATTATCCCGGCCAGCTGTCCGGCGGGGAGCAGCAGCGCTGCGCCCTGGCTCGCGCTTTCGCGCCGGCGCCGCGCCTGCTGCTCGCCGACGAGCCGACCGGCAACCTCGACCTCGAAACCGGCAAGCAGGTGATCGACCTGCTGTTCGACCTGCAGGCCCGGCACGGCACCACGCTGCTCCTGATCACCCACGATCCCAACCTGGCCGGGCGCTGCCGGCGTACCGTGCGCCTGCTCGACGGACAAATCGTCGATCATGGCGACGGCCGGCCCGGCCAGGCGGCGGTCGCGGTCGGCACGGCGCGCTGAGCGGCGCCATGACCGCCCTGTCGCACACCGGGTCGCACGCCGGCACCGCCGCTGCCGGCAGGCCCGCCACCGGCGATCTCGGGCTCGCCTTTCGTCTCGCCCGGCGCGAGCTGCGCGGCGGCCTGCGCGGCTTCCGGATCTTCCTGGCCTGCCTGACCCTCGGCGTCGCCGCCATTGCCCTGGTCGGGACCGTGTCGGATGCCATGCTGACCGGCCTGCGCAACGACGGTCGGGCGCTGCTCGGCGGCGACCTCGACCTGCGCCACGTGCACCGCGCCGCGACCGAGCGGCAACGCGCCTGGCTGGCCCGGCGCGGCGACCTCTCGGAGAGCGTGGAGATGCGCGCCATGGCGCGCGCCCTGCCCGCCGCCCAGTCTTCAGAGGGGGGCGCGGAGGGCGAACGGCCGCCGCGCGCCCTGGTCGAGCTCAAGGCGGTCGATTCGCTCTATCCGCTCTACGGGGAGGTGCGCTTGGACCCGCCGCTGCCGCTGGACCAGGCCCTCGCGCGCGGCGAGGGCGGCGGCGCCTGGGGCGCGGTGGTCGACCGTGGGTTGCTGAACCGTCTGGGCGTCGAGCTCGGCGACCGGGTCCGGGTCGGGGAGGCCGACTACGAGATCCGCGCGGTGCTCGAGTTCGAGCCGGACCGGGCGACCCGGACCTTCACGCTGGGGCCGACCTTCATGGTCGCGCGCGGGTCGCTCGAGGCCACCGGCCTGGTCCAACCGGGCTCCCTGATCCGCTACCACTACCGCCTGCGCCTGGCGCCTGGCGAAACCATCGAGGGGGTGCGCGGCGATCTTGCCGAGACCTTTCCCAAGGCCGGCTGGCGGGTGCGCGACGCGACCGACGCCGCGCCGCGCATCGACCGCCTGATCGATCAGCTCACCCTGTTCCTGACGCTGGTCGGCCTGACCGCGCTGCTGGTCGGCGGGGTCGGCGTCGGCAATGCGGTGCGCGCGTTCCTGGAGGGCCGTACCGCGACGATCGCGACGCTCAAGTGTCTGGGCGCTTCCGGCCGCCTGATCTTTCAGGTCTACATGATCCAGATCCTGGCTCTGGCCGCCGTGGGCATCGCGCTCGGCCTCGCGATCGGTGTTGCCGGCCCCTTTGCGGTCGACCTGGTGATCGGCCAGGCGCTCGGCTGGCGCGCGGCGGCCGGCGTCTATCCGCAGCCGCTGGCGCTTGCCGCCCTGTTCGGCCTCCTGACCACCGTCACCTTCTCGCTCTGGCCGCTGCTGCGCGCGCAGCGGATCGCGCCGGCCAGCCTGTTCCGCGATCTGGTGACGCCGGCGGGCGGCGGCGCCGGGCCGCGCGCCTGGGCGCTGGTCGGCGGCTTCGCGCTGGCGCTCGGCGGGCTCGCCGTGGCGACGGCGAGCGACCGCCTGCTGGCGCTCTATTTCGTCGCCGGTGCGGCCGGCGCACTGGTCCTCTTTCGCGTGACGGCCGCCGGCATCATGGCGCTCGCCCGGCGGTTGCCGCGGCCGCGCCGGCCCGGTTTGCGCCTCGCCGTGGCCAATCTGCATCGGCCGGGGGCGCCGACCGGCTCGATCGTGACCTCTCTCGGCCTCGGCATCACCGTTCTGGTGGCGATCGCCCTGGTCGAGGGCAACATGGCGCGCCAGGTCGAGCAGAGCCTGCCCGAGCGGGCGCCGAGCTTCTATTTCATCGACATCCAGCCCGACCAGGTGGCGGCTTTCGAGGAGACCGTGCGCGCGGTGCCGGGCATGGAGGAGCTGCGCCGGGTGCCCATGCTGCGCGGACGAATCGTCGCCATCAACGGCGTGCCGCCGGAGCAGCTCGAGATCCCGCCGGACGTGGGTTGGGTGTTCCGCGGCGACCGCGGGCTCACCTGGAGCGCCGAGCCGCCGCCCGGCACCGAGCTGACCGCCGGTGAATGGTGGCCGGCCGACTATCAGGGCCCGCCGCTCGTGTCCTTCAGCGACGAGGTGGGGCGCGCCCTGGGCCTCGGACCCGGCGACCGGGTCACGGTCGACGTGCTCGGCCGCGACGTCGAGTTGACCATCGCCAATCTGCGCAGGATCGATTGGAGCGAGCTGACGATCAACTTCCTCATGGTGGTCTCGCCCGGCCTGCTGGAGGCCGTGCCGCAGACCCATCTGGCCACGGTCAAGATGGCGCCCGGCCAGGAGGACGCGCTGGAGGCCGCGGTCACCGAGCGCTTCAGCAACGTTTCCTCGATCCGGGTCAAGGAGGCGCTCGACCAGTTCGCCCAGTTGATGGGGCACATCGCAACCGCGGTGCGCGCGATCGCCGCCGTCGCTCTGCTGGCCGGCGTGCTGGTGCTGGCCGGCGCGGTCGCGGCCGGCCACCACCGCCGCGTCTACGACGCCGTGGTGCTCAAGGTGCTGGGCGCGACCCGGCGGCTCATCGGCCAGACCTTTCTCATTGAATACGGCCTGCTCGGGCTGCTGACAGCGGCTATCGCCGCCGTGCTCGGCAGCGTGGCGGCCTACGGAGTGCTGACCGCGGTCATGCAGGTCGAGTTCGTGTTCCTGCCGGCGACCGTGGTCGCGACCGCGGCGCTGGCCGCCGTCATCACGCTGGCGCTGGGATTTGCCGGCACTTGGCGCGCGCTGGGCCAGAAGGCCGCGCCCCTGTTGCGCAACGAGTAGGCCGCCGGATGCCCCGAAATCGCCGCAAATGCGGTGTAATTTGCGCAAGGAACATGCGGAAATAGGTTGATTCGCGACCGCCCCCGCCCAATATTGGGATCGGCCGTCAGCTCCAGGCGAAGAGGGATACGAGAATGCAGGAACGACGTGATTTCAGGACGATGAACCGCGCGCAGGCCGATGTCGCGCAGGTAGACGTTGGTCTGCGCAACTATATGCTCGGCGTCTACAACTACATGGCGCTCGGCGTTGCCTTTACCGGCATCATCTCCCTGGTCGTCGCCATGCAGCCGGCCCTGATGCAGGCGATTGCGCTCGGGCCGTTCAAGTGGGTGCTGTTCATCGGCATCATCGGCGCCGGCTTCGTCGGTCCGCGCATCATGATGTCGGGCAGAATCGCCGCGACCCACGCCGTGTTCTGGGTCTACGCGGCGATGTGGGGCGCGCTGCTGGCGCCCATGTTCCACATCTACACCGGCGACAGCATGGTGCGGGTGTTCTTCATCACGGCCGCGGCCTTTGCCGGCCTCAGCCTCTACGGTTACACCACCAAGCGCGACCTCGCGCCGATCGGCGCCTTCCTGGCGATGGCGACCATCGGCATCCTGATCGCGCTGCTGGTCAACATCTTCCTGCTGCAGAGCAGCGGGTTCCATCTGCTGCTCTCGATCGTGGTGGTGCTGGTCTTCGCCGGCCTGACCGCCTACGAGACGCAGATGATCAAGAACATGTACCGGGAGGGCGACGCCGGTGACGTGCAGACCCGCAAGTCGGTGTTCGGTGCCTTCATGCTCTACGGCTCCTTCGTGACGATGTTCATCTGGCTGCTCCAGATCTTCGGCGTCGCGCGCGAATAGAGCCGCCGGGTTTTTCTTCTCCGGCCTCCTCTTCACAGCTCGTTACCGGAGGGCCCGGGCCGCTTGGCCCGGGCCCTTTCGGTTTGCGTGCCGGAGCGGCGTGACCGCCGGGCACGAGTGCTCGGCCGATATTTCGCTTTCGCCGGACAGTCGCTTCCCACACTTTCCTGGCGCAGTCGTTCGACCAGGACAGGGAGGCATTCAGTGAAGGCGCAGATCATCCGCCGGTTCGGCGGTCCCGAGGTTTTCGAGCCGGCCGAGCTGCCGGACCCGCGGCCGGGCCCGGGCGAAGTGCTGGTCCGCATCGCCGCGACCAGCGTCAACCCGGTCGACTGCAAGATCCGACAAAACGGCCCGCCGACGGCGCCCGATTTCCCCGCCGTGCTGGGCTGCGACGTCGCTGGCACGGTGGTCGCCCTGGGCGAGGGGGTCGAGGGCTTCCGCGAGGGCGACGCGGTCTACGGCTGCGCCGGCGGCGTCAAGGGCATGCCCGGCGCCTACGCGGAGATGATCGCGACCGATGCGCGCCTGCTCGCCCCCAAGCCGGCGGGCCTCTCCCTGCGCGAAGCGGCGGCCCTGCCGCTGGTGACCATCACCGCCTGGGAAGCGCTCTACGACCGCGCCCGGCTCGAAGCCGGCCAGAGCGTCCTGATTCACGGCGGTGCCGGCGGCGTGGGCCATGTGGCCGTCCAGCTCGCCAAGGCGCGCGGCGCCCGGGTCTTCGCCACCGTCTCGACCCCCGAGAAGGCCGAGATCGCGCGCCGCTTCGGCGCCGACGAGACCATCGACTACCGCGCCGAGCAGCCGGCCGCGTACAGCGCGCGGTTGACCGGCGGGCGCGGCTTCGACGTGGTCTTCGACGCCACCGGCGGCGACCTCTTCGCCGCCTCCTTCGAGGCTGCCGCCGTCAACGGCCAGGTCGTGACCATCGTTGCCCAGTACACGGTCGATCTGACCCCGATGCACGCCAAGGGCCTTTCCCTGCACGCGGTCTTCATGCTGATTCCCATGCTCCACAACCGCGACCGGGCGCACCACGGAGAGATCATGCGCCGGGCCGCCGCACTCGCCGACGAGGGCCGTCTCAAGCCGCTGATCGACGCGCAGCGCTTCACGCTGGAGCAGATCGGCGCCGCCCAGACCCGTCTCGAAAGCGGCCAGGCGGTCGGCAAGGTCGTGGTCGAGGTGGCCGGCGAGAGCTGAGGCCGGCGGGCCTGCCGGCGCGGCCTTGACCCCGGTCAAGACCGGCCGCAGGGTCGGGCTGCTAAGCCTGACCGCCCGCGCCGCGGCGCGGGCGACCCATTCGTCTCGAACCTGCGATCGGATCTCATGCCCCAGAAGCGGTCTCTGCCGTTCCTGACGCGCTATCTCAAAGCGCCGGTTCGGCAGTACCTCTGGCTGCAGGTGCTGATCGGCATGGTGCTGGGCGTCGGGTTCGGGGTGCTGATCGGCCCGACCAGCGGCTACCTCTCGCCGCGCGCGGCGGTGCTGATCGGCAACTGGGTCGCCCTGCCCGGGCAACTCTTCCTGCTCGCCATCCAGTTCGTGGTCGTGCCGCTCGTGGTCGCCTCGGTAATCCGCGGCATCGCCGCCGGCGAAGGGCCGGAGGGCCTGGGCGTGTTGGGCCTGCGCACGGTCGCGTTCTTCGTCCTGACCACGCTCGTCGCGGTGGCCCTGGGCCTGCTGGTCGCCGGCACCATCCGTCCGGGCGACTACATCGACAGCGCGGCCGTCGATCGCGCCCTGGTCGGCGCCGCCGAGGCACCGGCTCCGTCGGCCGAGGAGGCCGCGCCACCGGCGCCGGAAGAGATACCGGAGCTGATCGTCAGCCTGTTTCCTCGCGATCCGCTGACCACCTTCGTCAGCGGCAACATGCTGCAGATCGTGATCGCCGCGGCGATCATCGGCATTGCCCTGGTCATGACCCCGGCCGAGCAGCGCAAGCCGCTGCTCGACCTGCTGGCCTCGGTGCAGGCCGCCTGCATGGTGATCGTCAGCTGGGTGCTGCGCTTCGCGCCGCTCGCCGTGTTCGGCCTGCTGGCCAACATCAGTGCCCGGGTCGGACTGACCGCGTTGATCGGCATGGGCATGTACGTGGCGACGGTCATCGCCGGTTTGCTGCTGCTGACCCTTGCCTATCTGGCGATCGCCAGGCTGGTCGGCAGGCGCTCCCTGCGCCACTTCCTGGTCAGCGGGCGCGAGGTCATGCTGCTCGCCTTCTCGACCTCGAGCTCGGCCGCGGTGATGCCGCTCACCCTGACGACGGTGGAGCGCAAGCTCGGCGTGCGGCCGCAGGTCGCGCGCTTCGTTGTCCCGCTCGGAACCACCATCAACATGGCCGGTACCGCGCTCTACCAGGGCGTGGCCACCTTGTTCCTGGCCCAGGTCTTCGGCGTCGACATCAGTCTGGTCGGGATGCTGCTGATCGTAGTTATGGCGACCGGCGCGGCGATCGGCTCGCCCGGAACCCCCGGGGTCGGAATCGTGATTCTGGCGAGCATCCTGACCAGCGTCGGCATTCCCTCCGCCGGCATCGCCATCATCCTGGGGGTCGATCGCCTGCTCGACATGTGCCGCACCGCGGTCAACGTGACCGGCGACATGGTCGCCTGCATCGTCCTCGACCATCTGCTGCGCAGCCCGGTCGAGCGCGAGGAGGAGCGGCTCGACCGGGTCGCGACGCCCGGCATGGTCGGGCGCGGCGGGCCGAAGTCCGGCCCCTAGACGCAGCGCCCGCCGTCGACCTCGAGCGTGACGCCGGTGATGAACTCGGCGGCATCGGAGGCGAGATAGAGTGCCGCCTCGGCGACGTCCGACGGGCGCGACAGCCGGCCGAGCGGAATGGTGGCCAGGAAGGGCGCCCGCGCCTCCGGCGTGTCGGGCGCCCCGAGGAAGGTCTCCAGCATTGCCGTCTCGCCGGCGACCGGGCAGATCGCGTTGACCCGGATCCGGTCGGGCGCGTACTCGACTGCCATCGACTTGGTGAGCACGTTGGCCGCGCCCTTGGAGGCGTTGTAGACGGTCAGGCCGGGCCGCGGCCGCAGGCCGGCTGTCGAGGTGGTGTTGATGATGCAGCCGCCGCCCTGGGCCCTGAAGATCGGCACCGCCTCGAGCGCGGCCAGATAGATTGCCTTTACGTTGACTGCGAAGATGCGCTCGAAGTCGGCTTCGTCGACCTCGAGCATCGGTTTCTTGCGGTGCGAGTAGCCGGCGTTGTTGACCAGGATGTCGAGCCGGCCGTAGGTCCCGGTCGCGGCCTGCAGCATGGCGGCAACCTGGTCGCGCCGGGTGACGTCGGCGTGGCTGTAGGTGGCCGCGCCGCCGTCCTGCGCGATCGAGTCGGCCACCGTGCGGCCGGCGTTATCGTTGATGTCGGCGACCACCACCCGCGCGCCCTCGCGCGCGAACAGCCGCGCCATGGCTTCGCCGAAGCCCGAGCCCGCACCGGTGACGACGGCGACCTTGTCGACAAGACGCACTGTTTCCTCCCTTGTTCGCTCCCTTGGGAATCGGGGCTTCGGGAGGCAGCATAGCAGAAGCGCCCGGTCTGCGACTCGGGCGCTCGATGCCTGAACTGCGTGCCTGCGGGGGAGGCGGCGACGGCTCAGCCGGCCATGCGGGCGACCAGGTCCTCGAGGCGGTTGATCAGGCGCGCGCCGCTCTCGCCGCCCTGGCCCTCGATTCGCATCGAGATGACCGTGCGCAGCACGCCGACGTGGGCTTCGACCAGCTTGAGCGTCTCCGGCCCGGCGTCGTCGATGGCCTTGAGCAGCTGGGAGAGGGACTGGCCGACCTGGGTCATCAGGGGATAGCCGAAGCTGCTGCCCTGGCCCTTGATGTTGTGGGTGACCTCGCGCATGCGCCGGCAGGCCTCGACCCACTGGGCCGGGTCGGCCTTGGAGCGTTCCAGGCAGTCTTCGAGCACGCCGACGTCGCCGGCGGCCTCGGCCAGATAGACCTGCTTGAGCTCGAGGAGAGAGGTCGGCAGGCGGTCCCGCGCCTGCGCGCGCTCGATCGCGGTCATTCCCGTGCGCCGTGCGTCCATCCGTGGCTGTCCCTGTCCCCCGCCCGGCCGGCCGCCGCCGTTCGGCGGCCGCAAGTGGGCGCGTCGGTCAGTGTCGCGACAAGAGCTTAAGACTGGGTGAAAAGGCAGGCGCCGGCGGGCTTGGCCCGGCCGGGCGCTTGCCGCTACAAGGAGACGGCCCGGCCGCGCCGCCGGGCGCTTGCGGGAGGAACGCCATGGCCGCCTATCTCATCGCCCAGCTCGACGTGAAGGACCCGGAGGGCGCAAAGGCCTATCAGGCGGCCGTGCCGGCCGTGGTCGAACGCTTCGGCGGGCGCTACCTGGTGCGCGGCGGCGCCACCGAGGTGCTGGAGGGCGAACTGGCGGCGACCCGCCTCGTGGTCATCGAGTTTCCGGACCTGGCCGCCGCCCGGCGGTTCTACGCTTCGCCGGAATACCAGGCGATTCTGCCGCACCGCCTGCGCTCCTGCGAGGGTTCGCTGGCGCTGGTCGAGGGTCTCGCCGGCGCCGCGCCGGCCGCGGCCGGCTGAGCCGGGTGCCGTCCCCGATGCTGGACCGGGTCTCGGTCAGGCTGCTCTCGCTTCCCTTGCGCGTGCCCTACAAGCTCGCCTTCGGGCCGGTGACCGCCTTCGAGACGCTGCTCGTCGAGCTGACCGACGCGGACGGACGTGAAGGCTACGGAGAGGCGACCTATCTGCGCGGCTACACGGAGGAGGAGACCGCCGACGGCTGGCGGGCGGCGCGCGAGCTGGCCGCGGCCCTGCCCGGCTGTGATCCGGTGACGGCAGAAGCGACCTGCGCCGCGCGCCTGCCGACCAATCCCTTCACGGTGACGGCCTTCGTCACCGCGCTCGAGATGCTCGGGAGCCATCCACTCCTCGAAGCCGGCGAACTGCGCCGCGTGCCGATACTGGCGATCCTCAACGCTGAGGGCGATGACGCGATCGCCGCCGAGCTCGAGACCTTGATCGCCGCCGGCTATCGCACCATCAAGGTCAAGGTCGGCTTCGATCCGGCGGCCGACGCGGCGCGCGTGCGCTTCATCCAGAGGCGACTCGACGGGCGTGCGGCCCTCCGCGTGGACGCCAACCAGGGCTTTACGCAGGCGCAGGCGATCGACTTCATATCTGCGCTCGACCCCGAAGGGATCGAGTTGATCGAACAGACCTGCAAGGCGGGCGACTGGGATGCGGCGGTGGCGGTCGCCGCAGCCTCGCCGATCCCGCTCATGCTCGACGAGTCGATCTTCGGACCGGATGACATCGCACGCGCTGCCGAGCTGGGGGCGGCGCGCCTGATCAAGCTCAAGCTGATGAAGTGCGGCGGGATCGGCCGGCTGACCGAGGCGCTCGCCCGGATCCGCGCGCTCGGCATGACGCCGGTGCTGGGCAATGGCGTGGCGAGCGACCTGTCGTGTTGGATGGAGGCCTGCGTGGCCGCGGAAGCGATCGACAATGCCGGCGAAATGAACGGTTTCCTGAAGCCGCTGCGTCCGCTCTTTGCGCCGCCGCTTGCGGTGCGCGACGGCGCCATCGAACTGCCCGCCGCCTTGCGTCCGCGGCTCGACCGCGAGGCCGTCGAGGCCGCGACGGTGGCGCTCGAGGACACGGCCGCTAAACGCTAGAACGATTAGGAGTTGGGCCATGTGGCCGGCGATCCGCGCGTCCTGGCCGCTTTTCGTGGGCATGGCGCTGCTGATGATCAGCAACGGCCTGCTCGCGACGCTGCTCACCCTGCGCGCGAGCGGGCTCGGCTTTGGCGAAACCGTCATCGGCCTGATGCAGTCGGCCTATCCCGTCGGCTCGCTGGTCGGCTGCCTGGTCACGCCACGCCTCGTCGTGCGGGTCGGCCACGTCCGGGTGTTCGCCGCGTTGGCCTCGATCGCGAGCGCCGCCGCCCTGATCCACCTGGTGACGGCGGATGCCTGGAGCTGGTCGGCCATGCGCATGCTGGCCGGCTTCTGTTTCGCCGGCCTCTACGTGGTCGCGGAGAGTTGGCTCAACGGCAGCGCCACTAACGAGACCCGGGGCAGCCTGCTGTCGATCTATTTCGTCATCCAGACCGGCGGGGCGGCCGCCGGACAGTCGCTGCTCAACCTGGCCAGTCCGGAGGGCGTGCTGCTGTTCGTCGTGGTATCGGTGCTGATTTCGATCTCGCTGGTGCCGATCCTGATCTCGGTCGAGCGGGCGCCGTCCTATGAGGTGCCGGAGCGCATCTCCCTGCCCGAGCTGTTCCGGTTGTCGCCGATGGGGCTGACCGGCTGCTTCCTCAACGGCATAACGCAGGGTGCCCTCTACGTCGCGCTCGCCCTCTACGGCCGGGCGCTCGGCCTGGGCAGCGGCGGGGTCGGCGCGCTGATCGGTGTCGCCATGCTGGGCGGCATGGTCATGCAGTTCCCGCTCGGCCGCCTGTCCGACCGGATCGACCGCCGGCTGGTCCTGGTCGGCGCGGCCGGGCTTGCCGTGCCGATCTGCTTGGCCATGGCGGCGGCCGGCGAGGTCGGGCTGGCGGGCTGGCCGCTCTATGCCGGGGTGGCCGCGGTCGGCGGCCTGACCCTCCCGATCTACTCGATCTGCATCGCCCACACGAATGACCACCTGAAGCCTGGCCAAATGGTCGCGGCGAGCGGCACTTTGGTGCTGGTCCTGGGGACCGGCGTCGTCTTCGGTCCGGCGCTGGGCGCCCTGGCCATCGACCGCGTCGGTCCCTCCGGGCTGTTCCTTCTGCTCGCCGCGGTCCAGGGACTGACGGTTGCCACCGCCATCTTCCGGCTGTGGCGGCATCGCGCGCGCCCCGAATCGCCCGTTACCGCGGTTGCCATGGCGCACGGCGGCACCCCGGGAGCCGCGCAGCTCTATCCCGGCGCTACGGAGCGCGGCGACGAGCAGTAGGGCATCGACGGGCGGCGGCTCAGGCGGCGGCGCTGCCCGGGTCGGCGTCGCGGCCGAAGGCCTGCGCCAGCTTCTCGGCGGTCGCGTGCAGCCGGGGCAGATGGGCAAGGCCGGCCTCGAGCGACAGGCGCACCACCGGCGCATGCACCGCCAGCGCCGCGACCGGCTTGCCCGCCGCGTCGAAGATCGGCACCGCGATGCCGATCATGCCGACCGAGTACTCCTGATCGTTGGTCGAATAGCCTTGGCGGCGGATTCGGGCAAACTGGTCTTCCAGGACCTCGGGGTCGGCAAGGGTCCGCTCTGTGTAGCGGGGAAGCGGCGCGGCGCGCAGCAGGCGCTGGCGCACGCCGCGCGCAAGGTGGGCGAGCAGCAGCTTGCCGATCGAGGTGCAGTGGGCGGGCACCCGGCTTCCCGCCTGGAGCTGGACGCGCAGCGGCCAGTCGCATTCGACGCGGTCGATGTAGATCACCTCGCGCCCCTCGAGAACGCCCACGTTGCAGGTCTCGCCGAGCTCGTCGACCAGGCCCTGGAGGATCAGGCGGCTCGGGCCGCTGTGGGCGGCGGCGTCGAGCGCGGCCAGACCGAGCCGGGTCATGGCCGGTCCGACAAGGAAGCGGTCGCGCGACAGGTCGCGCCGGAGCAGCCCGTTGGCCTCGAGCTGCTGCAGCACGCGGTGCACCGTCTGCCGCGGCAGGTCGACCTCCGCGGCGATGTCGGGCAGTCCGATCGGGCGCTTCTGGGCGAGCACCGCCTCCAGCACCGCGAGCGCCTTGAACAAGGCCGAGCCGCGTTCGTTCTTGCCGTCTGTCGCCATCGACGAAGCCGCCCCGTCTGCAGCCGATGAAAGGAAACGGCCCGCCCGCTCGAGCGGGTTCTTGTGGCCGGAACCGAGGGTATTTTTTACATGCCGTCCCGGTTTTTTGCAAAACGACGGGCCGCATCGGATTGCGTCCGGCGATTCCCCGGGCCGTGCATGGTCGATGGCGATATAATTGACAGTCTCGCGCGAGCCGCGATAAATAGGACGCCGCGTCTCAAAAAATGAACAATGATGCGCGAGTGAGCCTTGCGGCCACTCAAGGGACGTGCACCCCGCCGCCTTCGGAACCGGCGGCGCAACAGACAGCCAACGGGAGGAACCTCATGCGAAAGTTCACCACGCCGCTTGCCGCGATCGCCGTGCTGGCGACCGGGCTGCTCGCCGGCGGCGCCGCGATGGCGCTCGACAAGCCGGACGGCTTTCCCCAGCGCCCGCTCACGATCATCACGCCCTATGGCGCGGGCGGCGGCTCCGACCAGTTGAGCCGGGCCATGGCCAGCGCGCTCGAGAAGGTGACCGGCGTCGGGGTGCAGGTGGTCAACAAGCCGGGCGGCGGGGGCATGGCCGCGGTGCCCGACTTCATGACCGCGCCCAAGGACGGCTACACCATCCTGCAGTCGATCGACGACGCGGTGACCAACTTTGCCTCGGGCAAGATGGCGGAGAATCCGGCGACCGACTGGGAGCCGATCTGCATGGCCCAGATCACCTTCAGCCAGATCTACATCCGGCCGGACGACGAGCGTTTCAGCGACTGGCCGAGCTTTCTCGAGTACGCCCGCGCCAATCCTGGCCAGGCGACCGTCGCCAACGTCGGCAACGTCGGCTCGATGGAGCGCATCAACATGCTCAAGCTCGAGGAGGCGCTCGATTTCGAGACCAACCAGATCGCCTTCGACAAGCCGTCCGAGCGCTATGCCGCGCTGATCGGCGGGCAGGTCGCCGCGCTCTTCGAGCAGCCCGGCGACGTGCGCAACTTCCTCGAAGCCGATCAGATGAAGCCGATTCTCACCATCTATCCGGACCGGCCCAAGGCCTTCGCCGAGGTCCCGACCCACATCGACGTCGGCGCCGATTTCGAGGCGCTGCTGCGCTTCCGCGGTTTCTGGACCCATCCGGACGCGCCCGAGGCGCGCAAGCGCTATCTGGAGGCGGCCTGCCGCGAGGCCTTCCAGTCCGAGAGCTTCCAGAAGTTCAACGCCTCGAAGTACATGCAGCTGATCGACAGCTACCGCGATACCGAGGGCTCGCGAAAGCTGATCAAGGCCGCGGTCGATACCTACAGCAGCGTCTACAAGGACCTCGGCCTGGTGGACTAGGCTGTTCCCAGTCGCTTCACCCGTCGGGGACGCTGCGCGCATGACGAGCCGGGAACGACTGTCGATTGCGATCGAGCTGTCGCTCTGGCTCGTCATCGCGGGCGTCGCCTTCGCCCTGAGCTTCGAGTTCGTGGACGAGCAGGGCACCTACGCCTGGAGACCGGCGAGTTGGCCGCGCGCCGTCATCGTGCTGATCGTCGTCGGCGCTCTGGTGCAGGCGGGCAGTCGCTATCGCGCGGCGCGGGCCCGGGTGCCCGGCGCCGTGCCGGCGGCCGGCGCCACCGGCTGGCGCTTCGATCCGCTTGCCGCGCTGCGCGTCGCCGGCATGTTCGCGCTGCCCCTGATCTATGTCTTCATGCTGCCGCGTACCGGCTTCTATGTGACGACGCCGCTGTTTCTCGCGGCCTATCTCTTCTACCTCGGCGAACGCCGGCCCGCGGCCCTGATCGGCGTGCCGCTGGTCATCTTCGCGCTGATCGTCTTCGTCTTCGCCAGGCTGTTCTACGTTGCCCTGCCGCTCGGGAACTGGGAGCTGTTCTACGAGATCAGCAACTGGTTCCTCGAAATCGTGCGCTGAACGCGGCGGGCGGCAATGCAGGATTTCATCCTCGGCACCTCGATCCTGTTCTCCGATCCGACCAGCATCGCGATCTTCCTGGGCGGCCTGATCGGCGGGATGCTGTTCGGCGCCATTCCGGGCATCAACATGCTCACCCTCGGCGCGGTGATCCTGCCGTTCACCGTCTCGATGAATCCCACCGACGCGATCATGCTCTATTCGGTGGTCTACTGCGCGGGCGTGTTCGGCGGCGCGATCACCGCGATCCTGTTCAACATTCCCGGCTCGCCCGAGAACGCGCCGACCGCGATCGACGGCTATCAGATGACCTTGAAGGGCGAGGCCGGCAAGGCAATCGGTGCCGCCGTGCTGTGCTCGGCCTTCGGCGGCATCTGCTCGGCGATCGTGATGATGGTGGCGACACCGCTGGTCGCGAACTTCGCCGTGCGCGCCTTCGGCCCGCCGGAGATCTTCGCGCTGATCTGCTTTGGTCTTGCCGTCTCCGCTGCCGTGGGGGCCGAGACCCTGTGGAAGGGCGCGCTCTCGGTCGGTCTGGGTCTCCTGATCGCGACCATCGGCACCGATCCGGCGGACGGCATCGCACGCTACGCCTTCGGCACCTACTACCTGCTCGCCGGCATCCACTTCATCCCCGTGATCCTCGGCCTGTTCGCGGTCGCCGAGGTGTTCAGCCAGGGCTCGAAGATGCTGGTCGGCTCCGATCCTCAAAAGAAGGTCAGCCTCGACTTTCCGAGCCTGCTCGAATTCTGGCGCCTGAAGATCACCGTCGCGCGCTCCGTCCTGATCGGCTTCTTCGCCGGTGTCCTGCCCGGCATCGGCGCGGTTTTGGCCGCTTTCCTGAGCTACAACGAGGCGGCGCGCTGGTCGCGCTCGAAATCCTTCGGCAAGGGCGATCTGGGCGGCGTGGTCGCTTCCGAGACGGCGAACAACGCCGCGACCGGCGCGGCCATGATCCCGCTGCTCGCCCTCGGCCTGCCCGGCGGCGCGCTCACCGCCATGATGCTCGGCGTGTTCCAGATCCACGGCATGGAGCCGGGCCCGCTCGTCTTCATCACCTCGAAGGAGCTGATCTGGGTCGTGTTCGCGGCGATGTTCTTCGCCAACTGCTTCATCCTGGTGCTCGGCTACATCCAGACCAAGACGGTCGTGCATCTGCTGCGCATCCCCTTTCACATGCTGGCGCCGGCGATCCTGCTGATCGCCACCGTCGGGGCCTATGCGCTGCGCAACCTGGTGGTCGACGTCTGGGTCATGTACCTCGCCGGCATCGCCGGCTTCCTGTTGCGCCGCTCGGGCTACTCGGTCGCCGGCATCGTCCTCGGACTCATTCTCGGCGAGCTGGGCGAATCGAGCTTCTCCAAGTCGATGCAGATGCTGGGCTACGACCCGCTCGCCCTCTTCGCCCGGCCGATCGCGTCCGGTCTCCTGATCGCGGCGATCGCCACCGTGCTGTGGAACGTCTACAGCGAGCTGCGCGCCGCCGGTCGGCGCAACGCGTCCCACCAAAATCCTCTCACTGAGGCAACCGCGGAGGACATCAAGCCATGACCGCTGAAACGCTCGCCCGCGTCGGGCGCGACGAGGCGCCGGCAGCCGAGGCCGCAGGCCTGATCGACGACCTGGTCGCGCGCGCCCGGCGCGCCATGGAGGCCTACGACAACACCAACCAGCAGGCGCTCGACGACGCCGTGACCGCGCTTGCCTGGTCGATCTACAAGCCCGAGAACGCGCGCCGCCTCGCGGAGGTCGCGGTCGAGACCACCGGCCTCGGCAATGTCGAGAGCAAGATCCTCAAGAACCAGCGCAAGACCTTCGGAACCTTGCGCGACCTCCTGCGCGTCAAATCGACCGGGGTGATCGAGGAGGACAAGGCGCGCGGCATCGTCAAGTACGCCAAGCCGGTCGGCGTGGTTGCCGCGATCACGCCGTCGACCAACCCGTCGGCGACGCCGGTCAACAAGGCCATGATGGCGCTCAAGGGCGGCAACGCCGTCGTCATCGCGCCCTCGCCGACGGCCTGGGTCGCGACCAACGAAACGGTCGAGCTGATGCGCGCCGAGCTCGCCAAGGTCGGCGCGCCCACCGACCTGGTGCAGATCCTGCCGCGCCCGGTCGACCGCACGCGCACCGCCCTGCTGATGAAGGCGGTCGACCTGATCGTGTGCACCGGCAGCCAGAACAACGTGCGCGCCGCCTATTCGAGCGGCACGCCCGCGATCGGCGTCGGCGCCGGCAACGTGCCCGTGATCATCGACGAAACGGCCGATCTTGCCGCTGCCGCGCAGCGCATCATGCTGTCAAAGACCTTCGACAACTCGACCTCCTGTTCGTCGGAGAACGCGGTGATCATTCTTGAGGAGGTCTTCGACGCGGCGATCGAGGCGCTCGAGCAGGAGGGCGGCTATATGACGACGCCCGAGGAAGGGCGGCGCGTCGCCGAGCGTCTCTGGGTCGACGGCAAGCTCAACCGTGACCTGATCGCCAAGGACGCGCCGGTGATGGCCGAGGCCTTCGGCCTGCCCAAGCGCAACGCCCGCTTCATCATGGTCGAGGAGACGGGGACTGGCCCCGAGCACCCGCTGTCGGGCGAGAAGCTGTCGCTGGTCCTGACCGTCTACCGCGCGCGCGACTTCGCCGATGCCAAGCGGCTGGTCAACGACATCCTGGACTACCAGGGCAAGGGCCATTCCTGCGGCCTGCACACGAGCGACATGGACCGCGCCCGCGAGCTGGCCGAGGAGCTGCCGGTGGTGCGGGTGCTGGTCAACCAGGCGCACACCTTCGGCAATGGCGGCGGCTTCGACACCGGGCTGCCGTTCACCCTGTCGATGGGCTGCGGCACCTGGGGCGGCAACTCGATCTCCGAGAATCTGAACTACCGCCATTTCCTGAACATCACGCATCTCGTGACCACGATCCCGGAAGACAAGCCGTCCGAAGAGGAGCTGTTCGGCTCCTACTGGGCAAAGTACGGCCGCTAGGAGGCGCCGATGAATTTCGAGGAGCATGCCGCAAAGAAGCGTCTCGCCGCGGCCGGCATAGCGGTTCCGGACGGGCGCCTGTGCCACAGTCCGGACGAAGCCGGCCAAGCCGCAGCGGCGCTCGGCCCTTGCGTGGTCAAGGCGCAGGCGCCGACCGGCAAGCGCGGCAAGGCCGGCGGCATCGCCCTGACCGACGATCCCGACAGCGCCCGGGCAGCCGCGGCGCGCATCCTGGGCATGGAGATCGGCGGCCACGTCGTCGAGCGCGTTCTGGTCGAACAGCAGGTTGCCATCGCGCGCGAACTCTACGCCGCGGTGCTCAACGACGCCGCCAGCAAGGGTCCGCTGCTGCTGTTCAGCGCCGAAGGCGGCATGGAGATCGAGGAGCTGGCCGAGCGTCATCCGGACGAGCTGCTGCGCCAGCCGATCGACATCCTGGCCCCGCTCGATGCCGTTGCGCTGCGCGCCGCCATCTCCGGCCATGGCCTCGGCGCCCAGTCGGAAACCCTGACCCATCTCCTGCAGAGGCTCTACGACCTCTATCTCGACTGCGACGCCGAGCTGCTGGAGATCAATCCGCTGGCCGTGACCCGGGACGGCCGGCTGGTCGCGCTCGACTGCAAGCTGACGCTCGACGACTCGGCCGCCGTTCGCCAGCCCGAACTGGCCGCCGCGGCGAGCCCGGAGCGTCTGACCGAACTGGAGGCGCGCGCCAACGCCGAAGGCCTGAAGTTCATCGAGCTCGACGGCAGCGTCGGGATCCTGGCCAATGGCGCGGGCCTGACCATGACCACCATGGATGCGGTCAGCCACTACGGCGGCCGGCCGGCCAACTTTCTGGAGATCGGCGGCGACGCCTACACCAAGGGCAAGCCCGCGCTCGGGCTGGTCCTCGCCAACCCGCGAGTGAAGGCGCTGCTGGTCAACTTCTGCGGCGCCTTCGCCCGCACCGACGTCATGACCGAAGGTTTGCTGCAGGCCTGGGACGAGATCGCGCCGGACCTGCCGGTCTTCTTCACTATCCACGGCACCGGCGAGGACGAGGCCGTGGCCATGGTGCGCGAGCGCCTCGGCATCGAGCCCTTCGACCTGATGGACGACGCGGTCAGGGCGGCGGTCGATGCGGCGCGCCGGAGCGAAGGGACGGCGCCATGATCGTGCGGCAAGACGAGAACGTCCTGGTCCAGGGCATCACCGGCAGGCAGGGCACCTTCTGGGCCGAGCGCATGCTGGAGTACGGCACCAGAGTGGTCGGCGGCGTCAATCCGAAGAAGGCGGACAGCACGCACATCGGCAGGCCGGTCTGGGGCTCGGCGGTCGCGGCCGCAAAGGATCAGCGGATCGATGTCTCGGTGCTGTTCATCCCGCCGCTCGGGGTCAAGGCGGCGGCGCTCGACGCCATCGCGGCCGGCGTGCGCAAGCTGATCATCCTGACCGAGCATGTGCCCGTGCACGACGTCATGGTGCTGCTCGCCGAGGCGCGGCGTGCCGGCACGCAGGTGCTCGGGCCCAACACGGCCGGCCTGGTGACGCCGGGCGAGTGCTTCGTCGGCTTCATGCCGGCCTTCAACCCGCGCATCTTCCAGCCGGGCGAGATCGGCGTGATCTCGCGCTCGGGCAGCCTCGGTACCCTGATCTGCTGCAACCTGGTGCGCGCCGGCTTCGGCATCTCGGCCTTCATCGGCATCGGCGGCGATCCCGTCAACGGCACGACGACGCGCGATGCGCTGATGGCGCTCGACGCCGATCCGCGCACGCGCGGGGTCGCCATCGTCGGCGAGATCGGCGGCGACATGGAGGAGGCGGCGGCCGAGTACGCCGCCGGCATGACCAAGCCCGTGGTCGCCTTCATCGCCGGCGCCGCCTCGCCGGCCGGCAAGAAGATGGGCCATGCCGGCGCCATCGTCATGGGTGACCGCGGCACCTACGCGGCAAAGAAGGCGGCGCTGGAGGCGGCCGGGGCGGTCGTGCTGCCGACCCCCTCGGGCGTCGGGGAGGCGATGGCCGCGCGCCTGGGCGCCGGCGGACAGGCCGCGGCCGGGGGTTAGGGCCCCCCGGCGGGGGACGACCGTCAGCCGCCGCTCGAGTCGCTCGATTTCCTCAGGCCGGCGAAGATGTCCATCGGTACCGGGAACACGATGGTCGAGCTGCGCTCGCCGGCGACGTCGTGCAGGGCGCCGAAGTAGCGCAGCTGCATGGCGTTGGGCGCGCGCGCCAGGATCTCGCCGGCCTCGACCAGCTTCTCGGCCGCCTGCTGCTCGCCCTCGGCGTTGATGATCTTCGCCCGCCGGTAGCGCTCGGCCTCGGCCTGGCGGGCGATCG
>CAZDBC010000010.1:0-7916 GCA_964503295.1 uncultured Kiloniellaceae bacterium
GGTCGCTGATCTTCCTCTACATCTGGGCCGGGCCGCACCATCTGCACTACACCGCACTGCCGGACTGGGCGCAGACCCTCGGCATGGTGTTCTCGATCATGCTTTGGATGCCGTCGTGGGGCGGGATGATCAACGGCATCATGACCCTGTCCGGGGCCTGGGACAAACTGCGCACCGACCCGATCATCCGCATGATGGTAATAGCCATTGCGTTCTACGGCATGTCCACCTTCGAAGGTCCGATGCTGTCGATCAAGGCGGTCAACAGCCTGAGCCACTACACCGACTGGACGATCGGACACGTGCATTCCGGTGCGCTCGGCTGGGTCGGCATGATCAGCTTCGGGGCGATCTATTTCATGGTTCCGCGACTGTGGAACCGGGACGGGCTCTACAGTCTGCGCCTCGTGAACTGGCACTTCTGGCTGGCGACCCTTGGAATCGTAGTCTACGCCGCGACCATGTGGGTGTCTGGCATCATGCAGGGCCTTATGTGGCGCGAGTACGACGATCAGGGCTTCCTGGTCTACAGCTTCGCCGAGACCGTGGCGGCCATGCATCCCTTCTACGTGCTGCGGGCATTCGGCGGCCTCCTGTTCGTCCTCGGTTCGCTGGTCATGGTCTGGAACCTCTACCAGACGGTCCAGGGTCGAAAGCGCGAGGAGGCGCCGATGACGACGACTTTCGGCGCGCCGGCGCAGGTTTGAGGGGGCGGCTTCCATGATCAAGCACGAGAAGATCGAGACCAACGCGACGCTGCTGCTGGTGCTCAGTTTCATCGTGGTGGCCATCGGCGGCATCATCGAGATCGCGCCGCTGTTCTACGTCCAGAACACGGTCGAGAAAGTCGAGGGCATGCGCCCCTACACGCCGCTCGAGCTGGCGGGGCGCAACATTTACGTGCGCGAGGGCTGTTACGTCTGCCATTCCCAGATGGTGCGCCCGTTTCGTGACGAGGTCGAGCGCTACGGCCACTACTCGCTCGCCGCCGAGAGCATGTACGACCACCCCTTTCAGTGGGGGTCAAAGCGAAGCGGGCCGGACCTCGCCCGGGTCGGCGGACGCTATACCGATAGCTGGCATGTCGAGCATCTGATCGATCCGCGCGCCCTGGTGCCGGAGTCGATCATGCCGGGCTACGGCTTCCTTGCGGAGACCGATCTTCGGATCGACGATATTGCCGATCATTTGCGCGCAAATCGCGCCGTCGGGGTGCCCTACGACGACGCGATGATCGAAAACGCCCGCGCTGACCTGATCGCGCAGGCCGATCCGGAGGCCGACGGACGCGATGCGCTGCTCGCGCGCTATCCCAAGGCACAGGCGCGGGATTACGACGGCGACCCGACGCGGATTACGGAGATGGACGCTCTGGTCGCCTATCTTCAGATGCTCGGCACGCTAGTCGATTTCACCGACTACGATGCCGAGGAATACTACCGCTAGGGGAGAACGGCCGTGGAGTATGAACAGCTTCGCCAGTTCGCCGACACCTGGGGGCTGGTGCTGCTCGTCGTGGCGTTCGTGGGAATTGTCGTTTTCGTGTTCCGCCGACGGGCGAAGAAGAAGCACGAGGAGGCGGCCCGGATTCCGCTGAAAAGGGACTAGACAGATGGCAAATAAGGACATCGACGAGATCAGCGGAACCGAGACGACCGGCCACGAATGGGACGGGATCAAGGAGCTCAATACGCCACTGCCGCGCTGGTGGCTGTGGACCTTCTATGCGACCGTGATCTGGTCGGTGGCCTACTGCATTCTCTATCCATCGATCCCGCTGCTGTCGCGGGCGACGGAGGGCGTCCTCGGCTACTCGAGCCGGGCCGAAGTCGATGAACAACTGGCCGCGGCGCGCGCCTTTCAGGATCGCTGGGTTCAACAGATCGCCAATGCCGAGCTTGAGCAGGTCCGCCAGGATCCGGAGCTGTTCCAGTTTGCCGTGGCCGGCGGGCGTTCGGCGTTCTCGGTCAACTGTTCGCAGTGCCATGGCGCCGGTGCAGCCGGCTCGCCGGGCTATCCGAACCTGAACGACGACGAATGGCTCTGGGGTGGCAGTCTGGAGGCGATCTACCATTCTATTGCCCACGGCATCCGTTGGGAGTCTGATGACGAGACGCGCTTCTCCGAGATGCCGGCCTTCGGGCGAGACGGGCTTCTGGACCGTGACCAGATCGTCGATACTGCGGAGTACGTGCTGAAACTCTCCGGCCAGGAGCATGACGCGGCAGCGGCCGAGCGCGGCGCCCAGATTTACGCGGAGCAATGCGCCGTCTGCCACGGCGACGATGGCGGCGGTAACGCAGAGCTTGGCGCCCCCGCCCTCAATAACCAGATTTGGCTCTACGGCGGTGACCGGCAGGCGATCATCCAGACGATCACGAACGCGCGCAACAGCGCCATGCCGGCCTGGGGCGAGCGGCTGGACGAGGCGACAGTCAAGCAACTTGCCGTCTACGTCTATTCTCTGGGCGGGGGCGAGTAGCTCCCGGGTCCGTGCCAACGACGGAGGCGGCGGAAACGCCGCGCCAAGGAAACGGCAATGTCGATCCAGTCACAAGGTGCAGTCGACCGCTACGACGTCGAACCTGTCAACAAGAAGGAGCGACGCAAGCTCTACGCGGCCCGGGTCAAGATCTTTCCCAAGCGGGCCTACGGCTTCTTCCGTACCCTGAAGTGGTGGGTCATGGCGGTGACCCTCGGGATCTACTACGTCACGCCGTGGATCCGCTGGGATCGCGGCCCCCATGCGCCGGACCAGGCGGTTCTGGTCGATCTGGCCAATCGCCGCTTCTATTTCTTCTTCATCGAAATCTGGCCGCACGAATTCTACTACGTGGCCGGACTGCTCATCATGGCCGGTGTGGGCCTGTTCCTGATCACCTCGACGATCGGGCGGGCCTGGTGCGGTTACACCTGTCCGCAAACCGTCTGGGTGGACCTCTTTCTTGCCGTCGAGCGCTGGATCGAAGGCGACCGCAACGCGCGAATAAAGCTGGACAAGGCACCCTGGACTTTTGCCAAGCTGAATAAGCGCATCGCCAAGCATGCGATCTGGCTGGTCATCGCGCTGTGCACCGGTGGCGCCTGGATCTTCTATTTCGCCGACGCACCGACGCTCGCCGCCAATCTCGTGAGCTTCGAAGCCCCGCCAATCGCCTATACCACGATCGCCATACTGACCGCGACGACCTACACCTTTGCCGGCTTCATGCGCGAGCAGGTCTGCACCTACATGTGTCCCTGGCCGCGCATCCAGGCCGCCATGCTCGACGAGGACTCGCTGACCGTCACCTACAACGACTGGCGCGGCGAGCCGCGTTCGCGCCATCGCAAGACCAAGGGACCGGACGAGAAGATCGGGGACTGCGTCGACTGCAACGCCTGCGTGGCGGTGTGTCCCATGGGCATCGACATCCGTGACGGCCAGCAGCTGGAATGCATCACCTGTGCGCTTTGTATCGACGCCTGCGACAGCGTGATGGACAAGGTCGGCCTGCCCCGCGGGCTGATCTCCTATTCGACCCTCAAGGACTACAACAGCAACGCCGCCGGAACGCCGGCCAAGACCTCATGGCGCTCATTCATCCGTCCGCGCACGCTGATCTATGCCGGCCTGTGGTCCGCGGTGGGCTTGGCCATGCTGTTCCTCCTGGCGACCCGGGACAATATGGAGATCAGCGTCCTGCACGACCGTAATCCGGTCTTCGTGCGCCTGTCCGACGGATCCGTTCGCAACGGTTACACGGTCAAGCTGCTGAACATGAAACTCGAACCGCGACGGTTCGAGGTCTCCACCCAAGGCCTGCCCTCGGCCCTGCTGACCCGGGCCGGCTCCGCGGCCGAGCCGACGGGGACGATCGAGATCGACGTTCCCGCGGATGAGCTGGGCAGCGTAAAGCTCTATGTCACCGTGCCGCCGGACGCGCTTCGCGGAACTCGTTCCACGTTCCAGTTCGTCGCCACACCGGTCGATGCTGACGAGATCGCCACCGATCAGACCGTGTTCGAGGCACCGGAGCGCTAGCCATGGCCGGGACGCAAGGCAATCGCGGCGAGAAGCGCTTCACCGGCTGGCACATGCTGGCCGTCCTGGTCGGCGGCTTCTCGGTCGTGATCGCGGCCAATGTAACGCTTGCCGTCTTCGCAACGCGGAGCTGGACCGGTCTCGTGGTGCCGAGCTCCTATGTTGCCAGCCAGCAGTACAACCGTCTGCTGGCGCAGGCGAAGGAGCAGGCCGCGCGCGGCTGGCGCGGCGAGGTCCTGCACGGCGCCGGCGAGCTACGTTTTGAGCTGACAGACCGTGATGGCAAGGCCCTGCCGACGTTCGAAGTCGCCGCCCTGGTCGGACGGCCGAGCCACGAAGGCGAGGACCGGTATCTCGAGCTCAACGAGATTGGCCCCGGAGTCTATCGGGCCGGGGTGGATCTGGATCAGGGCATCTGGAACGTGGATGTCCTGGCGAAGGGACCGGCCGGAGCGACGTTCCGCGAGGTCTACCGCTTGTTTGTCGATCGGGACGGCTAGCACGGTGAGCTGCTGTACCTCGGAGAGCCGGCCAGCCCGGCACGATGAAGCAGAGGTGTCGCGCAGGCCCGCCTGGGTGCGCGAGAGCGCTCCAGGCATCGATCATGCCGACCTTCTGGTATCGGGCCTGCGCTGTGCCGGCTGCATCGCCCGGATCGAGAAGGCGCTGAAGGACATGCCCGGTGTGACGTGCGCCCGGGTCAACATGTCGAGCCGAAGGGTCGGGGTGGACTGGCGGCACGGTGCTCTTGAGCCGGACCAGTTGATCGCCCGTCTCGGCGAGCTCGGTTACGAGGCGCAACCCTTTCGCCCGGAGGACGCGGGAACGCGCGGCGAAAACCGAGAGGGTCGGGAGCTGCTGCGTGCGCTTGCCGTGGCCGGTTTCGCGACCGGCAACGTCATGCTGCTGTCGGTCTCGGTCTGGTCAGGCGCCGAGGCCGCCACGCGCGACCTCTTTCATTGGCTGTCGGCCCTGATCGCGCTGCCGGCGGTCGTCTATGCCGGGCGGCCCTTCTTCCGCTCGGCCTGGCGGGCGCTGGCGGCGGGGCGTCTCAACATGGACGTGCCCATCTCGCTGGCCATCGTCCTCGCTTCCGCGCTCAGCCTCGCCGAGACCATCCGTCATGGACCGCACGCCTATTTCGACGCGGCCGTCATGCTGCTCTTCTTCCTGCTGATTGGCCGCTATCTGGATCACATGATGCGGGCCCGTGCGCGCTCTGCCGTTGCGCAGTTGCTGGCCCTTTCGCCGAGCGTTGCGCGGGTTGTGAATGCGGACGGCAGCCGACAAAGGGTCCCGGTCGAGGAGCTTGCGCCGGGGCTGGTGGTGGCGGTCGCTGCCGGCGAGCGCCTGCCGGCCGACGGCCAAGTGGTTTCGGGCGAGAGCGATCTCGACCGGTCGCTGCTGACCGGCGAAAGCCTGCCGCAACCCGTTTCGCCTGGCGGCGAGGTCCATGCCGGCGCGATGAATCTCACCGGGGCGCTGCAAGTGCGCGTAACGGCGGCCAACGACGCTACCTTCCTGGCCGAGGTCGTGCGCCTGATGGAGGCGGCCGAGCAAGGCAAGGCGCGCTACGTGCGCCTCGCCGACCGCGCCGCGCGGGTCTATGCCCCGCTTGTCCATCTGGTCGCGGCCCTGACATTCCTTGGCTGGCTATGGGCCACCGGTGGCGACTGGCATGCCTCCTTGATCACGGCCATTGCCGTGCTGATCATCACCTGCCCTTGCGCCCTGGGGCTTGCCGTGCCCACCGTCCAGGTGGTGGCGGCGGGTGCCTTGTTCCGGCGAGGCGTCATGGTCAAGGGCGGCGCGGCCCTCGAGAAGCTGGCCGCAGTCGACTGCGTTCTGTTCGACAAGACCGGAACGTTGACGCGCGGGGAGCCGGCTCTGATCGAGGCGGACGAGGTGCCGGCAGATAAACTGGCGTTGGCCGCCGGTCTGGGCCAGGCGAGCCTGCATCCTTTGGCTCGGGCGGCGGTGACGGCCGCCGAGGCGCGGGGCTTGCGTCCGCCACCTGTGGTCGGCGTGCGGGAACTGCCGGGCCGCGGCCTCGAGGCGCTGGTCGATGGCCGGCGGGTCCGCATCGGCAGCCGCGCCTGGTGCGGCCCTGTCGAGCCCCCTGAGCCGGCATACGACCGCTTGCTTGAGCTCTGTCTCCATGTCGAAGGCGAGGCGCCGCTCGTGCTGCGCTTTCGCGACGAGATGCGAAGCGACGCCGAAGCGGTGATCGCGGCGCTGATTGCTCGAGGGCTGGATGTAGAGATGATCTCCGGCGACCGCCAGGCCGCGGTCGACTGGGCTGGGAGGCAGCTCGGACTTGCCCGCTGTCGCTGGGGCATGAGTCCGCAGGACAAGGCGGCCTATGTCGCCGATCTTGGAGCTCGCGGGCGGAAGGTCTTGATGGTCGGCGATGGGATCAACGATGCTCCGGCCCTGGCTGCGGCCCATGTCTCCATGGCCCCCGCGAGCGCCGCCGATGTCGGCCGGACCGCCGCCGATCTCGTGTTTCTTGGCGACGCGCTTTCGCCCGTCCTCGACGCCCTGGACGTGGGCAGACGGGCCGATCGTCTGGTGCGCCAGAACTTCGCGCTCGCTGTCTTGTATAACCTGATCGCCGTGCCGATTGCCGTTCTCGGGCTGGTTACGCCGCTGGTGGCCGCGATCGCCATGTCGTCCTCGTCGCTGGTCGTGACCGCCAACGCGCTTCGCCTGCGCCCCCCGCGGGTCCGACGTGCGAGAGCAGATACCGGCAAGGAGCGCCCTGGTGACCGGCGGCTTGCCGGCGAACGGATGGCGAGGGCGGCATGACCGGCTTGCTGTTGCTCATTCCGGCCGCCCTCCTGCTCGGAGCCATCGGACTCGCCGCCTTCATCTGGGCGCTGCGCAGCGGACAGTTCGACGACCTCGACGGCGCTGCCTTGCGCATCCTCAATGACGACGACGATGAGGGACGGGACAGCGCGATTGGGCCCGGCTCTCGTCCGGGGAGCGCAGGAGGGACGGGACCCGACCGCAGGCACAGCGATACTGCTTAGCCGCGGCGCTCGCCCTCGACGGTAAAGGCGAGCTGCAGGTCAACCTGGTAGCTGTCGACCTTGCCGCCTTCCACGTTCCCGCGCAGCTCCTTAACCTCGAACCATTGGATGTTGTCGATGGTCTCCCCGGCCTGGCTGATTGCATTTTGAATGGCCTGGTCGACGCCCTCTCGGGAGGTTCCGACGACGTCGATCTTCTTGTAGAGGGGGGTTGGCATGGGGTGCTGTCCTTTCCCGGCGGAGAATCCGCTGCCTGGGAAAACGGGCGCGACCGGCGCAGGTTCCACCCCAGCGTGTCCGGTTCAGGCGATCATCTGCCAAACGGCGTGGGCCGCGAGAATAGCGGCCAGGAACCAGACCGCGATGTGCACGGCGCGACCGTGACTCCGGAGAAAAGAGACCAGCCAGTCGCCCAGCAGCCACAGCAGAAGAGCAAGCCCGAAGTAGCGCAGGCCGCGCGCAAGGGCCATGAGCAGCAGGAACGGGAGCAGCGGATAGCCGCTCAGCCCTGCGCCGATTGTGCCGATTTGCAGGGGAATCGGGGAGATGCCGACGACGAAGAGGAACCAGCTTCCCTCCTCTTGAAAGCGGCCGCGTGCCTGCTGGAAGGCGTCGCCGTAGCCGTAGGTCTCCAGAAGCCAGCGGCCGAGGGTTTCGTAGAGCAGGCCGCCGACCAGATAGCCGGCCAGGGCCCCCAGGAGGCAACCCGCCAGGGCCGAGGCGGCGACCCGCCAGGCCCGGGTGCGGTCGGCAAGCACGACCGGAATCATGATGCTTTCGTAGGGAATCGGGACGACGGTGCTCTCCAGGAAGGAGGCCACGGCCAGGGCGAAGAGGATCTCGGCCTGCTTCGGGGC
>CAZDBC010000010.1:7926-20272 GCA_964503295.1 uncultured Kiloniellaceae bacterium
GTCCGCCGCGGGTGCGTCCCACCTCGCGCAGCCTGCGCAGGAGTCCTGACATCGGCTCAGATGGACCAGCCGAACGCAAGCACGGTGATCCCGCCCAGATAGAGCGCGATCAGGAGCAAGCTCTCGAACCCGATATTGGCGATGCCGTGCCGCTCGCGCCGCAGGAGGCCCATCAGGAGGACCGTTGTCATCAGCATGGTCAAAACGATGACGTAAGTCTGTTCGTCGGTCGCACGGTGGTAGATCGAGCCGGCCGGGAAGGCGATGTCGGCGAAGGCGACGAAGAGTACGTCGAAAGCGTTGCCGCCCAGAATGCCCCCAACGGCCAGCGTGAGCGCGCCCCGGCGTACGGCGGCAATCGTCGTCACCAGTTCCGGGGTCGAAGTCGCGACCGCGGTGAAAAGGGTGCCCACGAGGCCTTCCGTAAGACCGGCCTGGCGGGTCAGGGCGATCCCAGACTGGGCCACGACGTAACCCGCCCCGCCGACGACCACGGCCAGCAGAGAGAACAGGCCGATCAGCGCAAACAGCCGCTGTCCGCCGCTGGGCGACTCGTCGGGCTCGTCGACGGCCGTCTCTCGGGTCCGGCGCGGCCCCCACATGGGCTCTTCCGCGGCACCGGAGACCAGGCGGACCCCCATGATGTAAACGATGGGGATCGCGATCGTGACCGGGTGGATACCGAAAAGGGAAACCTCCGGCGTGGATTCCGCGATAAGGACCATCGAGAGCAGGGCGAGCAGCAGACAGCCGCTCAACATGTTCTGCAGGGACGCGGCGGCATGTTCGAGGTTGGCGCGCCGATAGCTGGCGTCCGCCAGGGTCAGGAAAACCGTCTGCGCCGCGATGCCGCCGACCGCGTTGCTGATGGCGAGCTGCGGATGCCCATCGGCGGCCGCGGTCACGGAGGTGACGATGCCGGACAGCGATGTCGTCGCGCCGAGCAGGAGGGCGCCGGTCACCGCCTCACCCAGGCCGGTGACGTCGGCGAGACGATCCGCAATGCCGGAAAGCTTGACGCCGGCAACCCCGATGACGGTCGCGGCGAGCAGTAAAAGACCGCCGTTCGCCCAGGCCGAGAGCTCTTGAAATTCTTGCATCGCGGCTTGAGGTCTCGCACTCGCTCACTGGTGGCAGGCTGGTGGCAGGCAGCATCCTTGATCCGGCGCAATGTCACAACCTCGACCGTTACCGGTCCCGGCTGACGCGGCTTGCCGGCTTCGAATAGGGTGATATGGCATGTGTTGGAACCTCCAGCCGAGGCTGCTCGTTGACTTTTTGATGTGCTGTCGCTCAGCCTTGAACTGACTGCCATTGGAGGAAGTCTGGAAATGCCGCTGTGGAAGATCGTTCCGGTCGTACCGACCGACGATGATCGCTGGCTCGACTATACGCCCTGGCGCGAGGTGCGGGTTCGGGCGCAGACACCGGCGTTGGCTCGCGTGGTCGCCAGTGATTCCCTGCGGCGGATTCCCGACCTTACCGGCAACGAGAGTCCGAGCGAGCGGACCGGCCTCGAGGACGAAAAGCTCTACCATGTCCTGCCGGTCGATCCTGATGATGCCGGCGGAGTCGATGTCGAAGGCCCCGACGAGGTGATATCCGCAGCGGAGGCGGAGCCGAAGGAGGCTCCTTAGCGGCAAGCGTGCCTGCTGCGACTTGCCGGGCGGTAGCAAAACCGGCCAGGGGTCGCCGACCTGCTGGCGACCGTAACCAGCGAGGCGAAGCGGTCTCTCTGGGTGCCATGCGCATGGACCCCATATGAGGAGGCAAGAGCTTGCTGTCCCGGGCCGGCAGGTCGCGGGGCCCAAATGAACAGACGAGGGAGACGCAAAGGATGGTACTGCGGAGCATCAATCCGGCCACAGAGGAGGTGGTCGAGGAATTCGAACCGCACGACGATGCGGAGATCGAACGGCGACTGGCGCGTGCAGCCGAAGCCTTCGGGAAACTGCGTCGGACGTCGCCCGAAGAGCGGGCCTATCTTCTGCTGGCGGTGGCCGAGCTTCTGGAAAGCGGCAAGGAGCGCTGGGGCCGGCTGCTGACCGAGGAAATGGGCAAGACCTTGGCCTCGGCAGTCGCCGAGGTCGAAAAGTGCGCCTGGGTCTGCCGTCATTACGCTGAGAATGGACCTCGGATGCTGGCCGATCGGGAGCTTCCGTCAGATGCTGCGCGCAGCTTCGTGCGCCATTTGCCGATCGGCCCCGTGCTGGCCGTTATGCCCTGGAATTTTCCGTTCTGGCAGCTCTTCCGCTGTGCCGCCCCCGCAATCATGGCAGGTAACGTCATTCTTCTGAAACATGCATCCAACGTTCCGCGTTGTGCGCTCGCGATCGAGGACATCTTCGGGGGCGCAGGACCTTTCACCGACGCAGTCGTCCAGACCCTGCTGATCGGATCTAACAAAGTCGGCGCAGTCATCGATGACGGCCGCGTCGCGGCCGTAAGCCTGACCGGCAGCGTGGGCGCCGGCGCCAAGGTCGCCGAGCGCGCGGGCCGGCAGATCAAGAAGAGCGTGCTCGAACTCGGCGGAAGCGACCCATATATCGTCATGCCAAGCGCCGATCTGGAGCGGGCCGTCGAAACCGCGGTCACCGCGCGCATAATCAACAACGGCCAGTCCTGCATCGCGGCCAAGCGGTTCATTGTGCACGAGGCGATCTACGATTCATTCACTGAGGCAATGGTTCAGCGCATGAATGATCTCACCATGGGCGATCCGATGGACGAGGCGACCAAACTAGGGCCGCTGGCAACTGCCGAGGGATTGGCGACCGTCGAGCGGCAGGTGGGCGACTCGGTCGCCGCCGGGGCGCGCCTGCTCACCGGTGGGCAGACGCCGCAGCGCAGCGGCTATTTCTATCCCGCTACGGTCCTCGCCGACATACCGCATGATAGCCCGGCCTATTGTGACGAGATCTTTGGTCCGGTGGCCACTTTGCTGCGCGCCAGCGGACTGGACGAGTCGATCAGGATTGCCAACGACAGCCGCTTCGGGCTCGGCAGCAGCGTCTGGACCGGGGATCCGGAGGAGCAGGAGCAGTTCGTCAACCGGATCGAGGCCGGGCTGACCTTCGTCAATGCCATGGTGGCCTCGGACCCGCGGCTGCCGTTCGGCGGCGTCAAGCAATCGGGCTATGGTCGCGAGCTTGGCGAGCTGGGGATTCACGAGTTCGTGAACTGCAAGACGGTGTCGTTTGCCTGAGCGCAGATGCCTGAGCGCAGATCGCCGTCACGCCATGGCGCGAGCCTGCAGAATTAGAGGAGGAGCGGCATGACCTCCGCAGCCCAATCGGGCCGACTTGCCCGCGAGCCGGCCTTTGTGCACGTCGACCATAATCTCGTCGAAGCGGCAATCCGTATGCGCGATGCAGACTACGATCTGCTCTTCGCCGTCGACGGGGACGAACTGGTCGGTTCGATCTCCGCCCACGACATCGTAACCCGGGCGGTCGCGGAACAAGGCGAGCCTGAAACCATCACTGTGCTCGACATCATGAACAAGGACGTACCGAGCTGCCGCCAAAGCGACAAATTGGAGCGTGTATCGGAGATCATGGTGCGTCGAGAGGAACATCGCCTCGCCGTGCTGAACGAGTGCGACGAGCTGGTAGGCCTGATCACGGCATCCGATATTGCCAGGGAGCGCAAGGATCTGGCGGTCGAGAAGCTTCTGGTCAGCGTGGCGGAATGGGCTGAAAGTGACAAGGACCAGCGCCGTCGCGCCGATCCCGCCGGCGGTCGGGCGCGCGGGGCGCCGCAGGGCGATGTCCCGAGCTATGCAGAGAGACCGCGCCTGAGACGCCCCTCTCAGAAGCCGGACTAAAGCTGTATCGGGTCGCGGGAAGGTGCGACCGAGCGCGACGAACGCTGGTGGGCCGATGATCGCCGCGGGCGTTCAGGATGCGCCAACGCAGCAGCGCATCGCAAAAGCCCGTCGCCGCCTGCGAGAGCTTTTGCGCGCAACGAAGGCGACGCACGATTGAGCGAGCCGCAGCGAAAGAAATCGATCCACCGCTTCCCGGCGGCAAGACGCGAAGGGCGCCTTGCGACACCGGACATTCAGCGGTTCGAGTTTCGTCCGCCATGTCTTTTCGAGACCGGTACAGCCCTGACCGCTCGACGGAAGACTGTACGTGGGCCGTCTGGCGGCTCAGCCTTTCGCTCGCTGCCCGAGATGGCCTTCAGGCAGCCGGCGCCGCTGGCTGGGCGATCGGCTGGGCACCGGCGCCCGCGAGCGCGCGCAGCGCCGCTTCGTTATCGGCGCCGCTCTCCATCTCGGCCTCGAGGGCCTGGCGGGCCCGTGACAGTCGGGAGCGGATCGTGCCGATGGGCACGCCGACCTGGTCCGCCGCCTCCTGATAGCTCAGACCCTGCAAACAGACCAGGGAGACAACCCCGCGCTGGTCGCGCGGCAGGTTGTTCATTGCCGATTGCAGTGCCGAGACCTCCATCGCCTTTTCCTGACGCGGCTCGCTGCGAAGGGTGCTGGTCGACTCCTCGAATTCGACCAGCGTGGGCCGCACCGCCTGCTGGCGATAGCGACTGATGAAGAGATTGCGAAGGATGACCGAAAGCCAGGCGCGCAGATTGCTGCCCGGGCGCCAGAGATGGCTCTTTTCGATCGCCTTGACGATGCAGTCGTTGACCAGATCGTCGGCGTCGGCCTCGTTCCAGGAGAGTTGAAGCGCCCGCCTTCGCAGATGCGGAATGTGTTCCGGTATCATGTGGCGGATGTCCGTCATGGTAACAGATACCTCCCAATTTCGGGTCGAGAACGGCAGCTTGAGACGAAGCGTGCTCGCGGCTGGATGCATCGCGCGGCCTTTGCTTCGCGCAGCCGCTGCCGTTTTCTGCTGAGTTAAGGAAAGCAGATGACCCGTCACGCCTGAATCACCTATGATAGGATCTGAGTGGTTTTTTTGAGACAGAAGATGGATACGGTTACAGGGGCGAGGCGGTGCGGAGCGCGGTTTGCGGCGGATTATCCGCTTCTGCGCAAGGCCGCCAGACTGTGCAGCCTCTCCTCCCAGGAGACCGATTACCTGGCGGGTCTGCACCAGGATTTGCGCAGCTATGCGCCGCATGAAGAACTCTGCCGAAAGGGCGAGATCCTGCCCTGGGCATACATAATCTGTGCGGGCTGGGCGATCTGTTACGATCTGCACCCGGACGGGCGACGACAGATTGTCGCACATCTTCTGCCGGGGGACATGGCCGGCTTCTATCTCAATTTCGACGAGATGGCCGACAGCCACATAGAGTCACAGACGAAGCTCGACGTCGCGGTCCTGGACCGCTCCAGGGTTGCCCGGCTTCACGAGGAAATGCCGCGGCTTGGCGCCGCGTTGGCGTGGTTGCATCAGCGCGATGCCTGGATACTGGCAGAGCAGGTCGTGCGTCTCGGCAGGCGCTCGGCCTACGAACGCATGGCCGATTTTCTTCTGGAAACCTGGCTGCGTCTCAAACTGATCGGCGAGGCGGCGGACCACAATTTCAAACTGCCTTTGACCCAAGGGGATCTCGCCGACACCTTGGGTCTCAGCACGGTTCATGTGAACCGCACGCTTCAGCGTCTGCGCGCCGACGGCCTCATCAGTCTTGCTGACGGCCGGGTCATGCTGCTTGACGCACAGCGGCTCAAGAAAGTCGCGAACTACGAGCAGTTCTTCGTCGACCGCTTCGTGGTGTGAGCCAGGAGGGCAATGCACGGGCAGCCTGCCCATTCGGCCAAGGCGCAGGAAAGTGCGGGAAAGTGCGGGAAAGTGCGGGAACAGCGGGTATCCCGATCGCGTTGGATGTGTGACGGTCAAAGCAGTTGGCAAAGACCAAAGTAACTTGGCGATCGAGGAAGCGGGTGATCAGGAGCGCCTACGAACAAAAGCGCGACTTTTCGAAGACGCCGGAGCCCAAGGGCGGTTCCGGGAAGCCGCACGACCGACCGATTTTCGTGATTCAGAAACACGATGCGTCGAGCCTGCATTACGACTTTCGCATCGAGGCCGACGGTGTGCTCAAGTCCTGGGCGGTGCCCAAGGGGCCTTCGACCGACCCGCGGGAAAAACGCCTGGCGGTTCCAACCGAAGATCACCCCCTCGACTACGCGGATTTCGAAGGTTGTATCCCCGAAGGGGCCTATGGGGCGGGGACCGTGCTGATCTGGGATCGCGGTACCTATCGCAACATCACCGAAAAGGACGGGCGGATCCAGCCGGTCGACAAGGCCTTGAAGGCAGGTCATCTTCTAATCGAGCTAAAGGGGGAGAAGCTGCGCGGCGGCTATGCACTGCAGCGTACCGGCTCCGGAGACGACGCCCGCTGGCTCCTGATCAAGATGGATGACGACGCGGCCGATGCCCGGCGCAATCCGACCTCGACCGAACCCAACTCGGTCGCAAGCGGCCGCAGCCTCGAAGAGATCGCCGAGGCGGCTGAAGGCGAGGAAGAAGAGGCGTGAGCGACCCCTTCGACATCCTCTCGGAGGAGGAAAAGGAGAGCTTGCGCGCTGCCGACCACCCGCACTGGACTGCGCCCATGCTGGCGCGCCTGACCCATGACCACTTCTCCGATCCCGACTGGCTCTATGAGCGCAAGCTGGACGGCGAACGGGCGCTGGCCTTTCGGAAAGGCGGCAAAATTCGGCTCCTGTCGCGCAACAAGAAAGAGCTCGGCGACACCTATCCCGAGGTGGCCGACGCCTTGCGCAACCAGCAGCCGAAAGACTTCGTCGTCGACGGGGAAGTCGTCGCCTTCGAGGGCAGCGTTACCAGCTTCAGCCGGCTTCAGCAGCGCATGCAGATTACCGACCCCCGAGAGGCCCGGGCGAGAAATGTCGCGGTCTATTACTATCTATTTGATATTATACACTTAGCGGGCCGGCGTCTCGACCGCCTGCCCCTGCGCAGTCGCAAGGCCGTACTCAAGCGGGCGCTCGCCTTTCGCGGCCGGCTGCGCTTCACCCCCCACCGCAACGAGAAGGGCGAGGCCTTTCTCGAGGAGGCCTGCGCACGCGGCTGGGAGGGGGTGATCGCCAAGCGCGCCGACAGCCCCTATAGCCACGATCGTTCGTCCGACTGGCTCAAGTTCAAATGCGCCCGGGGGCAAGAGCTGGTGATCGGAGGCTATACGGCGCCCGAAGGCAGTCGCCAAGGCTTCGGCGCCCTGCTCGTCGGCTACTACGACGACGGGAAGCTGCGCTACGCCGGGCGTGTCGGGACCGGCTTCGACGACGAATTGCTGCGCAACCTCAAGCGGCGCATGGATGGAATCAGGCGTGAGCGCTGTCCCTTCGACGATGAGGTCGGCAACGGCGACGTAACCTGGGTTAAGCCCAAGCTGGTTGCCGAGGTCGGCTTCACCGAGTGGACGGAGACCGGCAAGCTGCGGCATCCGCGCTTTCTCGGCCTGCGCCGGGACAAGGATCCGCGCGATGTGATCCGCGAAGAGCCGGGAGCGCGCTGAGCGATGGTCGAGATCGACGGAAGGACGATCGAACTTTCGAACGAGAACAAGGTTTTCTTCCCGGATTGCGGCATTACCAAGGGTGATGTCGTCGACTACTACAGGCGCATTGCGCCGAGCATTCTGCCGCACCTGCGCGGCCGGCCGGTCTCGATGCAGCGTTTTCCCGACGGCATCGGCGAGGCGGGATTCTTCCAGAAGGATCTTCCGGATCACTTTCCCGCGTGGTTCAAATCGGCGGAATTGCCCAAGGAATCCGGCAGCGTTCACTACGCCCTTGTCGAGGATCCCGCGAGTCTGGTCTATCTTGCCAATCAGGGCGCATTGACCCTCCACGCCGGCCTGTCGCGGATCGACGATCCGGACCGGCCGGACCGACTGATCTTCGACCTGGATCCCTCCGACGACGATTTCGCCAAGGTGCAACAGGCGGCCCGCGCCATGCGTCAGGCGCTGGAAGCCGAGGATCTGCCGTGCTTCGTGCAGACGACCGGCTCGCGCGGCCTCCACGTGGTGGTACCTCTGCGTCGCGAGGCGGGCTTCGACCAGGTGCGGGCGTTCGCCCAGGAGCTGACGCGCCGCCTCGCCCGCGACGATCCGGATGCCTTGACGGTCGAACAGCGCAAGAACAAGCGCGGCGACCGGGTGTTTCTCGATTATCTGCGCAACGCCTATGGACAGACCGCGGTCGCGCCCTATTCACTGCGCGCCAGGCCGGGCGCACCCTGCGCCACGCCGCTTACCTGGGAGGAGGCGCTCGCCGGTGACATGCGGCCGGACAAGTACGGCCTTCGCAACATCTTTCGGCGTCTGGCCCAGATCGAGGATCCCTGGGCGGGAATCGGCCGCCATGGCGCACGGCTGCCGCAGTAGAGGAACAATGGCTGAATCCGGCCGCCGCATAGTAACCAACCATTGCGCGCGGCCCGGACGGGTGCAGTTTGTGACAGGGTCCTAGCCCATGATGGACTTTCTGCCACCAGACCTGCGCACCTCGGTTCCGGAGCTCGAGATATTCCTGCGCATCGTACTGGCCTCCCTGTTCGGGGCCCTCATCGGGTTCGATCGCGAATACCGCAACAAGCCGGCCGGGCTGCGAACGCACATGCTGGTAAGCTTGGCTTCTGCCATCTTCACGGTCATCACCTTCGAGCTCTTCGAACAGGTGCAGGAGGCGGCCGAGCGGCCGACGGCGGACCCGATCCGTCTGATCGAGGCGGTCACCGCCGGCGTCGCGTTCTTGGCAGCCGGCGCCATCATCCAGTCGCGCAACACCGTGCGCGGCCTGACCACGGGAGCGGGCCTGTGGCTGGCAGGTGCCGTAGGCATGGCCTGCGGTGCCGGCTTTTACGTCATTGCCGTAATGGGGACCATATTGGCGCTGGTGGTACTCGCGGTTATCGGCTGGATCGAGCGGCGCATCTTTCCGCGCGGGCATCGCTCGCCGGACTGAGGACCCACCGCCGGGTCAGTACCTGAAGATCGCCCGCAAGGGGCCGCCGTCGGCCGCCGCGCCGGGATCGAGCAGAGCGATCTCGCCGCCATGGCCCAGGCTGGCCGCGATGGCGCGGTCGATCAGGTCGACGCTGTTGGCCTGCCTTTCCCGATGGCTGTCGAGCAGCTCTCCGTTCTCCGACAGCCGACCCCAAGCGGCTCCGTCAGGAGCCACGAGAAGCGCCTCGACCCGACCTTGGTGGGCTGCGGGCAGAATCTCCTCCAGCCGGGCGCTGGCGCGTCCGTCCTGACGGCCGGCCAGGCTCTCGAAACGGTCGATCAGGTCGCGGCGGGCGCTGTCGAGTGCCGGCTCCGCCGCGGAGAGAGCCAGTTCGTGCAAGCTGTCCTCGCCCAGATGCGAGGGATTCTTGTCGATGGCTTCCGCGCAGAGCCAGCGATAGCCGGCGTGCTTGCGATAGGCGCCGAGCAGGTTGGGATCTCCGACCAGCACCAGGGGCCGACGCGCATTGGCGAGGTGGCGGTCAACCGCCTTGGCGAGCCGCTGGGCGAAGACCTCCAGTTCGCTCTGCTTGTAGTCCCGCGGGCTCTCGCCGAGGCTGTGGTATTTCGCCGTCGGGGTTCCGCCGGTCGTGGCCGCCGGGCCGGTGGGGTGGAAGCCGATGTCGGCCGGCAGCTCGGTCCGGGCGAGAATATCGCGCAGGGTCTCGCCCAACTCGGCGTCCTCCACGGCGCGCAAACCGCGGCGATCGCCCTCGAACAGCCGCGGCTCGAGCGGATCGATCGTCAGGACGTAGAAGCGGCCGTCGGACGAGAGCAGCGGGACCAATGGGCGCAGATAGAAGCCGCGCTGCACCACGGCGTGGTGGCCGGGGTCGTACGTCAGCACCAGGCGCTCGCTGACATCCGGCGCGATGAGCAGTGCCAGGCCGGCGTCGAGCTCGGACCAGGTCGAGATGTCGTCCAGATAGGCCCGGGCGCGGTCGAGCAGGCCTTTGGGATCGTCCTGGAGCTGCTCTTCCGCCTGACGGATCAGGGCCTTGAGTTCTGCCTTGTTCTGCTGCGCCGTCGGTCCCCGGACTTCGGTCGGGAAATAGAGCGAGAGACTGGGGTCGGCGTCGTTGGACAGGATGGGATCGAGAGTCATCGCGGATGTCGGTCCAAAAAAGGGGATCGTGCCTTCTGGCAGGTGACGGAGCCACCGCCCGGCTTTCCCCGGGCGGGAGCTTTCAGCCATAAGGCTTTACCCGGTCTGCGGCGGGCGTCAATGCCGGAGCCGGTCATGCGACGTGCTGCGAGGACACGTGGTCGTTTTCGGCCAGGTGGCTGGCGATGGCGTCGCAGAATTCCTCCAGATCGTCCGGCTTGCGGCTGGTGATGATGCCGTTGTCCGCGACCACTGCTTCGTCGATCCAGTCCGCGCCGGCATTGCGCACGTCGGTCTTGATCGAGTGGTAGGAGGTTGCTCGCCGGCCGCGCAGGAGATCGGCCTCGACGAGCAGCCAGGGGCCGTGACAGATGGCCGCGACGGGCTTGCCCGAGTTGAAGAACTCGCGCACGAATTCCACCGCCTGCGGCTCGGCCCGCAGCTTGTCCGGGTTGATCTGGCCGCCAGGCAGCACAAGGCAGTCGAAGTCCTCCACGGAGGCCTCGCGCAGCGGCAGGTCGACCGTAAAGCTGTCGCCCCAGTCCGTATGCTTCCAGCCGCGGATTTTGCCCGCCTCTGGCGAGATGATAGTGACGGTCGCACCGGCAACCGAGAGCCTTTCGTGCGGGACTGCCAGTTCGGACTGTTCGAATCCATCGGTGGCCAGAATTGCGACTCTCTTTCCGCTCAGTTTGGACATCTTGTTCGATCCTTGTCCGGGGTGTTGCACCGTTTCTGCCGACCGGAACGTAATCGGCCGAATGTGGGTTCCGCGACGACCGCTCGTCCGTGTGGCGAGCTCTGCGCTTCGGCGGGGCTCAGTCGGCGGATTCGGACTGGCGTTGTTGGCGGCGCAGGCGGCGCGCAACACTCCCCGGCGGCGGTGTGAAGGGGGCCAGGAGGCGGTAGAGAGCCGGCGCGATGAACAGGGTAATCAGGGTGGCCACGACGGTGCCTCCGATAATCACCGCGCCCATCACGCTGCGGCTTTCGGCCCCGGGTCCGCTGGCCAGGGCGAGCGGGACGGCGCCGAATCCCGTCGCGATGCTGGTCATCATGATCGGGCGGAAGCGCGTACGCGCCGCGGCGACGACCGCCTCGCGGACGTCCGCGCCCTGTCTCCTGCGCTGGTTCGCGAAGTCGACAATAAGGATCGCGTTCTTGGCCAGCAGGCCGACGACCAAAAGAAGCGCTATCTGACTGAAAGTGTTGAAGGAGTACCCAAAGAGGAAGAGCGTCAGCAGGCCCCCCGTGACGGCCAGGGGGACGGCCACCATGATTGTGAAGGGGTGAACGAAGGATTCGAAGAGTGCCGCCAGGACGAGATAGACGATGACAATCGCGAGCCCGAACCGCCGGTTTCAGCCAGGGCCAGCACGTTGACCAGGTCAAGATCGTGGGGCCCCGTGAACGCTTCCAGATGCACTCGTTCGGATGTGCCCTCAAACGGTACCCGTTTCTCCCGGGCATAGCCCAGACATGCGGCAAAGATGAGCGCATCTTTATAGGCGGCAAACACACGCCTCTCCGGGTCCTGACACATATCGGCAAGCATTTTCTCGAAATGCTTTGGGCGACGTACGCGACTAACTGCCATAATGCCCCTCCTTCACCTCCGTGTACTCGTACCCGCACTCGCTCTTGCGGCACGTGTCGCTGAGCCGCTCGGGTTTGGGGTCGGGGTCGTAGTAGACAAGGGTATACTCTTTCCCCGCCTTGTTCTTCACCTCGCTTTCGACCTCGCCCTGCCACTGCGAATCCGAGGCCATGAGCACCACTTGCGAGGCGAGTTTGGGAATAGTCTGGGCTACCAGGGCGCGATACTCCGGATCCAGATTTCCAAAGGGTGAATCCATCACTATCGGGTAGATCCCGCCTCTGAAATACTCACTGTCCGCCGATTCGTACCGCTCGCGCGAGATGTTGATAATGCTGCCGATAAACGACAGGCTGGTAACCTGGTTCTCACCGGTGGATTTATCGTAGACCAATTGACTGTGCTCTCCCACTTTCTTGTGGATCTGTAATGCATAGTCATCGTCGATCTCCGCCCAGTAGTCCTTGCGCAGGATAGCTCGAAAGGTGTCGTTAACGCGGCTCGAGAGATTGTTCTTCACATCGTTGGCCAAGGCATCGTAGAGCTCCTCGAGCACGGCCCGGCACTCCGTTGCATAGTGCAGCTGCCGTTTCACCTCCTGCGCTTTGTGGGTTAAAATATGGGGCAGGATCATTTCCGGGTCGGAGACCGCGTCCGGGCCGAACAGGACGACGGTGGTCAACCCGATG
>CAZDBC010000011.1:0-17869 GCA_964503295.1 uncultured Kiloniellaceae bacterium
GGCCAAATCTCCCGAATCAGCTCGACACAGCGTCTTTCATGGACGGGGTCGACGTAGGAATGCATGAAGTGGACGACGATCGCCTCGACGCCCTGCTCGCGCAGCGCCCGCGTCGCCGCGGCGACCTCTTCCTCGTCCAAGGGCAGAACCACTTGGCCTTTGGCGTTCAGCCGCTCGGTGACTTCGTAGCGAAGTTCGCGGGGAATGATTGCCTCGAACGTTCCGGTCAGCCCGAAGAGTTGTGGCCGGGTGCGACGAGCCATCTCCAGAATGTCGCGGAAACCGCGCGTGGTGATGAGACCGCAGCAGGCGCCCTTGCGCTCGAGCACCGCGTTGGTGGCGGCCGTCGTCCCGTGAACTATGCTTGCGCAGGCCTTCAGATCGAGCGAGAGCGCCTCGATGCCACGCATGAATCCGCCCGACTGATCGGCGGGCGTGGTCGGAACCTTGGCGACCTTGAACCGGCCGCTGCGCGGGTCCAGGAGCAGGCAGTCCGTAAAGGTCCCGCCGACGTCGACACCCAAGGCCAGGTCATTGCCTGCCGCCATCGGCCGTGCCTCTCTATCGACCTTGTCAGCCGCCATAGGTTGCCGTCTTTCTCCGTGTCGCCTTGCGTCCGGCGCGAACCTCGGCAACCGACTGCTCGAGATCCCGCAGATAGGTACCGATGACCGGGACATGCGCCATGGTCAGCATGCCCATATGGATGCCCGGCGGATGCGCCGCCCGGCTGACGAACCAGCCGCGATCCTCCATCGCCTCGGCGAGCGCGTCGATGTCCAGACCGTCCGCGGCATACTCGAGTACGGAAACGTCGGGGTCGCTCACGATCGAGAGACCTTCTATGGCCTGAATGCCGGCAATCAGGTCATCGCGGGCCTGCATGATCGAGCCGACGATCCGGTCGTAACCCTCCAGGCCCAGATAGCGCATAACGGCCCACGCCGCGGCGATCGGACCGCCAGGTCGGGTGCCGGTAAAGGTCGGTGAGCTGTAGTGACCGCGCGGCCAATCGTCGAACTCGAAGATCTGGTGCTTGCGCAATTCGGCATCGCGAAGCAACAGAGTGGATGCACCTTTCGCGGTGAAGCCGTACTTGTGCAGGTCCGCGGAGATCGAAGTCACCGTGGGGATGGAGAAATCGAAATCGGGAATCGGATAGCCGATGCGGCGAGCGAAAGGCGCGACGAATCCGCCCACGCAGGCATCGACATGGAACCAGAGATTGTGCTCGGCAGCGATCTCCCCGATCGCGGCGACCGGGTCGATGACGCCGTGAGGGAACGAGGGCGCAGACGCAACGATGGCGATGGCGTCTTCGGTCACGGCCCGGGCCATCGCCTTTGGATCGGCACGATAGTTCTGGGCCAGTGGTACGCGGTCCACTTTGAGCCCCAAGTAGTGCGCCGCCTTGTCGAAGGCCGGATGGGCCGACTGTGGCGCCACGACCACGGGGTTGCCATCAACCGCGCGCGTCTCCCGCGCCCAATCGCGAGCGGTCTTGAGGGCAAGGAAGATGCTCTCGGTACCGCCCGAGGTGACGGTGCCGGTTGCGGTCTCGCATCCGAGCAGGGAGGCCGCCCAAGCGACTATGTCGTTCTCGAATCGCTTCAGGCTGGGAAAGGCGCCCGGTCCAAGCGCATTCTCCGAGAAGAAGCGGCGGTGGGCCTCCTTGGCGACCTCTAGAACATCGTCGCCCGCGAAATGGACGTAGAGGCCGAGCCGGCCGCCGCGCCAATCGACATCGTCCTTGCGGGCAGCTTCCATCTCCGCAAAGACTTCGTCCGAGTCCAGCCCTTGAGCGGGAAAGCCCATAGACACCAGCCTACCTCCACCATGGTCGCGACAGGCGACCGACTGACCTCAGCTTCATGGATCATGGGATGCCCTGTCAATATGTGATCACAAATTATGTAAAGATCTGTTTTGAAAAGGATAATATAAAACGATCGATGGACGCCCGGAGAAGGTGACCACAGATGGACCGATCTCGGACGAAGACCGAGCGAAAGAGACGCTCGCCCCGGCAGACGCTGCATGCCCATGTTTATACGCGGATCAAGGAGGACCTGATGAAGGGCGTCTATCGCCCGGGGCAGAAGGTCACCATTCGCGCTCTCGCTGCCGCGCTCGGGACGAGCGCGATGCCTGTCCGGGAAGCCCTGCGTCAGCTGGCGGCGGAGGGGGCATTGGACATCCTGCCCAATCGAACCGTCCAGGTCCCCGTCCTGACCAGGGAGCGCTTGCTGGAAATCACCTCTATTCGCACGCGCCTCGAGGGACTGGCCGCCACCAAGGCGGCCCAGCACATGGGCGAAGAGGACATTCAGGTCCTCGAGCAGCTTCAAAGCGAGATGGCGGGGGCGAGCGGTCGTCGAGACTTCCAGTCGTACATGGCGGCCAACGAGTCGTTCCATTTCGCGATCTACCACGGCGCGGGACTGCCGCGCCTTGCCCGACTGATCGAATCCATGTGGCTTCAGTGCGGCCCCTTCATGCACGTCCTGCACCCTTCGATGCGCGGCATCGATCGTCATGCAAAGGCAATCGAGGCGATCAGATCGCGCAACGGTGAAGCCGCTGAAATGGCGATCGTTGAGGACATAGAACGGGCCGCCCGCCATCTCGAAGCGATGCTGGAGCAGCAGCCTGATGGCGTCATCGACGCAGGACGGTCGCCGGGACGGCGTCACCGGCGGGCCCGTACGGCGACTGCCTAGAAGATGCGGCTCAAGTGAGAAGCGCCTAGGGGCGAGGAAAGGGCCTTCCTTGCGGCGGGGGGCGCAACGCCGGCGTCGACGCATGGCGTGGCATCGACGGCGGCCAACGGCACTGCGGGCGGCGGGCGCGGCTTAACGACCCGCCGGAACAGCCGCGTCAGGCAGCGTCGCGCTTCCTCGGAACGGCAACCGGATGTCCGCAGCGCCGACCTCGAGAAGGGGAAACATCGCAACTGCGCGGCGCCCCGGACTACCTCGGGGCGTGATCCCGACCCTCGTTCAACTGCAGGAGTTCGGCTTTCAGCCAGGCGGCGAAGGCGGCCACCTCGCGGCGCGACAGCGTGCCCGGCGCGGTGACCAGCCAATAGGCGGTGTGGCCTTTGAGCGGCTTCCGCAGGATTGGCACGAGCCGGCCGTCCTCGAATTCCGGATTGACCAGCGGCAAGCGACCGATCGCGACGCCGAGGCCCTCGGCCGCGGCGCTCCAGGCAAGATCGAGGGTGTCGAAGCGGAAGCCCCGGCTTGTGTCGAGTTGTGGAAGGTTGGACAGCGCGGCCCAGGCGGCCCAGTCCTCCGCTGCCGTCGTCACATGGAGCAGGGTTTGCTTGGCGAGGTCCTCGGGCGTGCGGATGCTGCTGGCGATCCCGGGAGCGCAGACCGGTACGAGTTCCTCATAGAAAAGGCATTCCTTCGCCACCTCACCCCAGTTCCCCTCGCCGCGGCGGATCGCGAGGTCGACGCTGTCGCGGGGGAAGTCCACGTGCCGCGGCGAGGTATCGATGGCGATCTCGATATCCGGATGGGCGCTGTAGAAGCGATGCAGGTTCGGCAACAGCCACCGCGTCGCGAAGCTTGGCGCGGCGCTGATCGAGATTCGGCTGCCCCAGGCTTTCGGGAGCGAGGTCGTCGCCGAGACGAGAATGTTCAGGGCGTCCTGGACCCGCGGAAGGAAGGCCGCGCCGGCGGGCGAGAGCGTCAGGTTCCTGTGGTCGCGCACGAACAGCGGCACCCCGAGCCAATCCTCCAGCGCCTGGATACCATGGCTCACCGCGCTCGGCGTCACGCGCAGTTCCTCGGCCGCGGCACGAAAGCTCAGATGCCGCGCCACGGCCTCGAACTGGCGCACGGCATTCAAGGGCGGCAAGCGGTAAGCCATGCAATCCCTCACGCAACTCGCGGCCGGAACTGCCCGGAAGGAGTTCCGGCGGGCGACGGCTCGTAGCCCGGTGCTCGACGCAAGGAACGCGTCTTCCCATCAACTGGTCGCGCGCCGTGCCGCAAGCAATTCAAGAGTTACTTTCCGTCAAGTCACAAGTCTCGGAAGAGCGATTGGAAAGCTGGCGGGTCCTTGAAAAGCCCCGCCTTTTGCAGCGTGGCGGGCAGTGATCGAACGGCTCTCACGGCCCCGCTGAGAATTTCTCATTATGAAACCGCGGACTGGAGCGAAACTATAAGAACCGCGAACAAGGCAGAACATTTCCGGCATCCAGGTTCGGTCGAAGCTCGCAACGGCAGGAACAGTCAGAACCTCGACTTCGATCTCGAGAACGCCCGATGGTTCACCCCGACTCATATCGCTTTTCCGCGCATCTTCCGGAGCATCTGGCGCTCGCGGAAGGTGCGCAGCGGCGTCGTGCAACGAGCCTCGCGTCGCGCATGGCGCGGGCGATTGCTGGATTCTTCGAGTCGAGCTATCGGCGCTGGAAGGCCGCACGGCAGCGCCGGGCCGACTACCTGCTTCTGCAGAGCCTCTCCGACGCGCAACTCAAGGACATCGGGATCGGCCGGTCGGAGATCCGCTTTCGCGTGGCGCATCCTGATGCCGACGATCGATGATTCTTCACCGGCAGGGGCGGCGCCCTTGCAGCGAGCGGCGGGCTTCTGTCGCTTCCGATAGACACGGGTATAGATCATGACAGTCGCTGCCAGGTCCTCTCTTCCCGCGACCGGACGCCCTCTCCTGCTGATTCTCGCCTGCGGATGCGCAATCTCCCTCTTGACCTTCGGGTTGCGGGGAAGCTTCGGGCTGTTCACCGATCCGGTGTCGTCCTCCTATGGCTGGAGCCGCGAGGTCTTCGCCATCTCCATGGCGATCCAGAACCTCTGCTGGGGAATCGGACAGCCGATCGGCGGCGCACTCGCCGACCGCTTCGGGCCGGCGCGGGTGCTGGCCGTGGGCGGGCTGTTCTTTGCCTGCGGCCTTGCCTTGATGGGATACAGTACCACTCCGGGAAGCATGCACCTCACGGCCGGCGTGATGGTCGGTCTCGGTATGGGCGGTGCCTCCTTCATCACGGTACTCTCGGCACTTGGCAAGATCGTGCCGCCGGAACGTCGCTCCTGGGCGCTCGGATTGGGCACTGCCGCCGGCTCCCTGGGCCAGTTCCTGCTGGCGCCGCTCGGCCAGGCCTTCATCGCGGCGTACGGATGGCAGACGGCCGCGCTGCTGCTCGCGGTACTGGCTGCCACCGTGCCCCTGCTCGCGCTGAGCTTCCCCGGTACCGCACAGCCTTCCGGCAGCGGCGCGGAGGCCGGCCTGTCCTTCGGCAAGACACTCCGGGCGGCGGCCGGACACGGCAGCTACCTCTACCTCGTCACGGGGTTCTTCGTCTGCGGCTTCCAGCTCGCCTTCATCACGATTCACCTGCCGTCCTACCTGATCGACAAGGGAATCGGCGCAGACGTCGCTGCCTGGGCGATCGGCCTGGTCGGATTGCTCAACATTCTCGGCGCCTACATGGCCGGGGTCTTCGGTCAGCGCCACAGCAAGCGACTGCTGCTGAGCGGAATCTACCTGGGGCGGGCGGTCGCGACGGCGCTGTTCATCACCCTGCCGATCACGCCGCTTTCGGTGCTCGTCTTTGCGGCTGCAATGGGGCTGCTGTGGCTCTCGACGGTACCGCTCACCTCGGGCCTCGTGGCGGTGATGTTCGGAACACGCTACATGGCGACGCTCTTCGGCATCGTGTTCTTCAGCCATCAACTGGGTTCCTTTGCCGGCGTGTGGCTGGCGGGCGCTCTCTATGAGGCGACCGGCTCCTATGACGTAGTGTGGTGGCTGTGCGTCGCACTTTCCCTGACCGCGGTGATCCTGCATTTGCCGATCGTCGAGAAACCCGCGCCGCGTTTCGCAGCGCAACGGGCCGCATGAGATGGCCTGGCAGGGGCACCGCGTCGCGCTGGGGTTCCTCGCGGGCGCCGTGGCTGCCTGGGGGATGGTCCTCTTCGTCGCCGTGAAGGCTGCGGTTCCGCCGGAGGGGGGCGGCAGGGTACTCGCGCTCTTTCCGCCCGGCCGCTCGAGCGAAGCCAACTTCGCGGCGATCGCGGCGAGCGAGGGCCGGCCCATAGGGTCTCTGTGGACACGGATGCTGTGGGTGGTCGATGTCGACCGGGGTGGCGCCGCGAAGCTCAAGGCTGCCGGGGCGCTCGCCGTCTTCAAAGAGGTTCCGCTGGCGGGCACCCTCGGATGCGCCTACCCCGCCGCAAGCAGCAGCCGTGCCCTGCACGACGCTATCTGGCGATGAAATCGCCGACCCGGTCCGCGAATCGGGACTTGGCCGTCGGCTGATTGCTCGCGATCCGGCGCGGGCAGGACAATGACCCTGCGGTAGTTCGCCGGCCGCAGTCGGTCAGGCGCGGCGGTGCGGCGACGCCGTTGCGAAGGGACGTTCATGCCGAAGCGGAAAGGACCGGCGGGCGCCGGCCGGACTGTGGCGACCGGGCGCTGTCCTACCTCAGTCGGGACGCCATGCTCTTGGCGAAGCGACTGGCCAGCGTGTAAGTCGTGCGGGCATCGGTCGTTGCAAAGCCGAACGCGAGTCCCCAATAGAGTGCGTCGGCACCGGGAACCGTGAAGCTGGAAAGCTTGATGCAGCCAAGCGAGAGGGACTTGGCGACGTCGGAGGCCACCCGCTCGGTTCGCTCGTCCTTCATGAGAGCGCAGGCGTGAAGTCCTGCCTCGGTACCGATCAACTCGATATGTCCGTCCAGGCCTCCACGCAGGCCATTGATGAGTGCTTCGCGCCGTTCCGCGTAGATCGGCTTCATCTTGCGAATATGCGCCGCCAGATGACCGCCAAAGATGAAGTCTGCGCAGATGTGCTGTATCGGGGCGCTCGGATGGCGGTCGAGCGTGGCCCTGACGGCCCGGAACGCGTCGATCAGGTGGTCTGGAACCACGAGAAAGCCGATCCGCAGGCCTGGGGCCAGGAGCTTGCTGAAGGTCCCGGCATAGATGACCCGCCCGCGTCCTTGGTCCAGAGCCGTCAGTGACGGGAGAGGAGCACCCGAGTAGCGAAACTCGGAATCGTAATCATCCTCGATGATTAAGCCGTCCACACGATCCGCCCACTCCAGAAGCTCGAGACGGCGGTGCAGGGGCGTGGTGATGCCCAGCGGATAATGATGCGAGGGCGTACAGACAAGCATCTTTTCCGTGTGACCAGCGCCCGATTGCGATTCGAGATCGACGCCTTCGAGATCGACCGCCACTGGACGGAGCTTCAGGCCCGAAAGCAGGAGGGCGCTGTGAACCATGGAATAGCCGGGGTTCTCGGTTAGCGCGGTTTCACCGACGTCTGCTGCCACGTGCGCGGCCGTAACGATCGACGATTGCGTGCCATTTGTGATGACGATCTGGTCGGCCGAACAGGGCACGCCCCGGAAGGTGCGCAAAAAATCCGAGACTGCCTCCCTAAGTTCTAAGACGCCCGCACCGTCACCATAGGAAAGCTGCGCCGGAGAGCTCGTGCGCCAGTAACGCGTCGCCAGCTTGGCAATGGCCTGATAGGGAAAGTCTGAAAGGTCGGGAATACCGGGCTGCAGCGGGGGGACGGTCGACCTTTCTGTGCGGGGCAGGAGGTTGTGCAGCAACGCGGACCGTTGCGACGGACTGAACCGGTTGGCCGTGTTGGTCGGCTTCGCCCGATCGGCAATGGGTTGTGCAATCGGAGAAACGAAGCTCCCCGCGCCTGGCCTCCCGTCAATCATGCCCTCCGCGAGAAGGCGCTCATAGGCCACGACAACGGTCTGCCGCGAGATCCCGAGTTGCGCGGCGACGTGCCGCGTGGGGGGCAGCCGCGAGCCCGCCCTCAGCAATCCCGAAGCGATGGCGTCATGAAGGAAGCGGAAAAGTTGTTCATGCCGGGCTGGAGGGGGTGGCTGAAAACGAAATCCGTCCAAAGCAGGATGAGAAGGTAGGCGCGCCATAGATTTGGTCTAGTGAACGGGCTCAATATGGACCTGTTATTGAAACCAATTGTGATCATACTGGCGCTGGCTGGTCAATGTATTTGGATCGGAAGCAGCTGAGATGCGGTAAGGAAACGCAATAATCAAATCAGCGGCGTCTCGAATAAGTCCACCCGTTATTGGCTTACGTTGTCGGAAAACAAGAAATTGACAAAAGAAAGTGTCCACTCCGGTGTTTTCGCGGCGCCGCTTATGCCCTTTGACGGGGCGCTGCAGGTCAATGTTTCCGCCTACCTGAGCCACTGCCGGTCGCTCTTCGACGCGGGCTGTGACGGCTTGATGCCGCTCGGCTCGACCGGCGAGGCCCACTCTTTGACGGTCGAAGAGAGACTTTCCGTGATGACCGCGCTCGCCGAAAGCGGTCTGCCTTGCAGCAAAATGATCGTCGGAACGAGCGCGCTTGCCTACCCGGATACGGTGCGGCTGGTCCGGGAGGCGGACGGCATGGGATTCGGAGGGGTCTGCGTCCAGCCCCCCTTCTACTACAAGCCCGTCGACGACGAGGGCCTTTTCAGGTTCTACGCAAAAGTCATAGAGGACGCCGGAAGCGGCCGACTGCGGCTTTACGTCTACGACTGGGAGCCGAATCTAAGGATCCATCACAGCATTGCGTTCTTCCGCCGCCTGTTTGAGGCCTTTCCGGACAATGCCGTCGGCCTTAAGGACAGCAGCGGCGACGCCAAGATGCTCTGCGAGCGCTGTCGGGCGTTTCCGGACCAGCGGGTGTTCGTCGGCACGGACGCGCTGGCCCTGACGGGGCTGCGTGGGGGCGCGGTCGGCGTCATGTCGAGCATCAGCAACATCGTGCCCGGCTCGCTCGTCGACCTCTTTAAGCACTCCCATAGTGACGTCGGCGAACGGGCGCAGGATCGGATCGACCAGATCAAGCAGCACGTCGCGCCGATGTCCTGGTTTCCCGCCCTGAAAAGCGTGCTGGCCTGGATGACGGCCGACGAGGCCTGGGAGAATGTTCGCCCGCCGCTGCGGCCGCTGACGGCCCAGGAGAATGCGGCTCTGCAACAACGCCTGGCGGCCATCGGCTTTCGTGCCAACGACTGTGCGGCGGAATGAAATCACCAATGACCACGGCGGAAACCGCCGCTCAACCCTTAAGCCACAGATCCAAGCAATGTGGACCGTTTGTGAACAAGGAGGCAAAGGCAATGTATCGCGACAAGATGATCCTGGCAGCTGCTGTTTTGGGCTTCGGTCTGGCAGGACCGCTGAAGGCAGACGACGTGAGCCTGCCGAAGAACATCTCGTGGGTATCCTACGGAACGACCGCGGCGGCGTACGCGCAATCGGTCGGCATAGGCCAGATGCTCAAGAAGAACTACGATGTCAGCCTGCGGATCATTCCTGCGAAGAATGACGTGGCGCGTATGGTGCCGATGCGGACCGGACAGACCGACCTCTGCGTCTGTGGCATGGGCGCCTACTTCGCGCAGGAAGGCGTCTTCGAATTCGCCGACAAGAAGTGGGGCCCGCAGCGACTCTACAATCTGTTCAACAACGTCGGCCGCATAGGCGTGATGATCGTGGTTGCGGGTGACACGGGAATCAAGACGGTCGCCGAGGCAAAAGGCAAACGCGTAACCTGGGTGCGCGGCTCGCCGACCCACAACAGCAACATGACGGCATGGCTGGCCTTCGGCGGTCTCACCTGGGACGACGTCGAGAAGGTTGAAGTCCCCGGCTGGAAGCAATCGGCCGAGGCCGTCATAGATGGACGGGCCGATATCACCTCCGGCACCACGATCTCGAGTGCGTACAACAAGCTGGCTGCGTCGCCCAGGGGGCTCTTCTGGGTCACCCTTCCCCATGGCGACGCCGAAGCCTGGCAGCGCTACCAGGCCGCGGCACCCTATCTGAAGAAGACGATGGTGGAGGTGGCTATCGAAGGCGAGAACAACACCAGCGGGGCGGTACCCTTTGAAGGCGCGGCATATCCCTTCCCTGCGTTCCTGGGCTCCGAGGACATGACAGAGGAGTTCGCCTACGCCCTTACCAAGGCCGTCATGGAGAACTTCGAAGACATCAAGGACGCGGGCCCCAGCATGGACGGCTACCAACTCTCGCGTCAGACCTTCGACTGGGTCTATCCCTTCCATCCCGGTGCCATCCGGTACTTCAAGGAGGCAGGCGTATGGACCGACCAGCATGACGCGCATAACGAGAGGCTGCTCGAGCGCCAGCAGGTGCTGGCGGGCGCCTGGCAGTCGGTCGCCTCGGCAGACCTGCCCGAGGAACAGTTCGAGGCTGAGTGGCTGAAGGCCCGCGCGTCGGCTCTGGAAACAGCGGGCTTCGAGGTCGTGTTCGACTGAGGAAAGCTTAAACTCGGGAGGTGGTTTCCGAGAGCGGCTTGGGCCGTTTCTGGGAGACCACCTCACGATTCTCAACCTCGACAAAACCCGAACCGACGGTACCAGCAGCGCGATGAGCGCCGATCAAACAAGCCCGTCCGGGCCCCTGGTCAAGGCTGATGCGATGCTTGCCGAGAGCGCGCGTCACCGAATTATTTCCGGATGGGGTGTCGGGACTCTCCGGGCGGCATCGCTCGGTGCCATGGCGGCGTCCATCTATTACATCTTCGGTCTGGGCAATCTCATCGGCACCTACGTGCCTCTGGAGATAGAGTACTTCTACCTGCTGCTCGGCCTTCTTCTGCCGATTGCCTTTCTCATCTTTCCCGCCAGCAGCAGGTCGAAAGGCGCGGTGCCTTGGTACGACATCGTTCTTCTCGGCGCGTCAATCATCGTCCCTTTGCTCCTCGTCTTAAAGAGTGGGCGGATCGTCGACGAGGGCTGGGAGTACGAAGCGCCCCAGTACGGCATCGTCGCGGCCTTCGTCCTGTGGGCTCTGGTTCTCGAAGCGCTTCGCCGCGCCGGCGGACTGGCGATTTGCATCATTGCGGCTGTCGCCTCGGTCTATCCGGTTTTTGCCGACCTGGCCCCGGGATTTCTCCAGGGCGTGGCGATCAGTCCCGCGACGACCGCCGGCTTTCACGCATTTGGCCTGGAGAGCATTCTCGGTTTGCCGATGAATGCCTTTGCCACCCTGGTCGTCGGCTTCCTGATCTTCGGCGTCGCCTTGCAGCATACCGGAGGCGGCAGATTCTTTCTCAACCTCGCATTCGCGCTGCTTGGCAAGTTCCGTGGCGGCCCTGCCAAGGTGGCCATCTTCGCCTCCGGCGTCATGGGCTCGATGAGCGGAAGTGTTGTCACCAACGTCCTGACAACGGGGGTAATGACGATTCCCGCGATGAAGCGCGTGGGGTTCCGGCCCTCCTATGCCGCCGGAGTCGAGGCCTGCGCATCGACCGGGGGCGTGCTCATGCCGCCGGTCATGGGGGCAACGGCATTCATCATGGCGACCTATCTGGAGATCCCCTACAGCGAGGTGGTCGTCGCGGCCGCGCTTCCATCCGCGCTCTACTACCTTGGTCTCTTCCTGCAGATAGACGCCTACGCGGGGAAAAACGAACTGCGCGGCATACCCGTAGAAGAGCTGCCCCGGCTCGGGAACGTTGTCAAGGAAGGCTGGTACTTCATCCTGGTGTTCGCGATCCTCGTAGTCATGCTGCTGTACATGCAGCGTGAGGCGCAGGCGCCGTACTACGCGACCGCTGTGCTGCTCGCCATAAACCAGGTCTCGAGTCGCAACCGTTGGGGAAAAGGGGAGCTCCTGCGCTTTATCGATGATGTCGGACGTCTTTTCGCCGAGCTGGCAGCCGTTCTGGCCGGAGTCGGCCTCATCATCGGAGCTTTGATGCTGACCGGAAAGATCGGCAGTATTGCCTACGAGTTGATCCAGCTGGCCGGCAACAGCACGCTCCTGCTGTTGGCGATGGCAGCCCTGACAAGTTTCATCCTGGGGATCGGGATGACCGCGACAGCCGCCTACCTGTTCCTGGCTGTCACTGTCGGCCCCGCCCTGACCAGCAGCGGCCTGGACAAGCTGTCCGTCCATCTCTTCCTGATGTACTGGGGGATGGTCTCCTACATTACGCCACCCGTGGCCATCGGCGCCTACGCGGCAGCCTCCATCGCCAAGTCCGATCCCTTCCGGTCGGGCTTCGAAGCCATGCGGCTTGGCAGCATCATCTATTTCGTGCCCTTCTTCTTCGTCCTCAACCCGGCGCTGATCGGCAAGGGCGGCGCCTGGGAGGTATCGATCGTTCTGACCACGACTGTGCTTGGAATCGCCGCGATCGCGGCGGGGCTTCAGGGCTACATCTTCTTCCTTGGAAAGACCAACCGCCCGGCTGTCGCGTTCTGTGCGCGGAGCGGTCTGATCCTGGGTGGCGGCCTCCTGGCACTGCCGGGCAACGACATCATCGGCCTCACCCATCTGGAACTCGGGCTCGCGGCGGTCGGTCTCATATCGGTTGCCGTATTCGTAAGCATTCTCGACCGGTCCGTCCCCCGGCGTGCCGGACCGGTCCAGTGGGGCAAGGGCGAACTGCCGTGAATTGGCCCGGTAGCCTGGCGGCAAGCGGTCCTTATTGCCGGCGGGAGATGCTGGGATAATCGGACCCGTTCACCAGTGGGACGCGTGACTTGGAGGGAGTTTTAGCCATGCCAGATGACAGCAGTCGCCAGGTACTGCCCAGCGTCTGTCCGTTGGACTGTCCGGACACCTGCAGTCTGTCTGCGGTCGTGGTCGGGACCAAGCTGATCGATGTCCGGGGGTCGAACGCCAACCCCTATACCGACGGCGTTATCTGCAACAAGGTCGCGCGCTACTATCCGGAGTTCGTCCACGGTTCGAGGCGCCTTACGACGCCCTTGAAGCGGACGGGTCGACGCGGCGACGGGGAGTTCGAGCGCATTTCCTGGGATGAAGCCATCGACCAAGTCTATCAAGGCTTCATGAGGGCGGTTGAGACCTACGGTCCACAGTCGGTCATGCCGTTCAACTATGCAGGCCCCCATGGCGAGCTGGCGGGCGGATCCATGGACCGCCGCTTCTTTCACAGGCTCGGTGCGACGCTGCTGAATCGAGCGCCCCTGTGCGGCGCGGTGCGCGGAACGGCCTACACCAGCTTGTTCGGCAATGCACCGGGCATGCCTCCGGAACAGGCGCAGCATTCCGATCTCATCGTGGTATGGGGCAACAACGTTACGGTCTCCAACCTTCACTTGATGCGGGTGATCAAAGCAGCGCGCGCCAACGGCGCGCGCCTGGTCATAATCGATCCCAAACGCACCAAGGTCGCCGAGCAGGCGGATCTCTTCCTGCAGATCCACCCCGGAACCGATGTGGTGCTGGGATTGGCTGTTGCCCACGAGCTGGAGCGCCGGGGCGCGCTCGACCGCGAGTTCATCGAGCAGTGGGTGATCGGCGCCGATCGCTACATGGAAGAAGCGCGCAAGTACAGCCTATCGGACGTCAAGGAGATCTGCCGCCTTTCGGCCGAAGAGGTGGAGCGGTTCATCGAGCTCTACATTGGGGCGGAGCGCGTCGCCGTGTCGCTTGGCAACGGCATAGAGCGCGGCCATAGCGGGGGCTCCGGGCTTCGCGCGGCCATGGCGCTCCAGGCGCTGACGGGAAATCTCGGGCGCCGGGGTGCGGGCGTTATCGCCAAGCCGGGGCTGACCGCGCCCAAGACCACGCCGAAGCTCCAGCGCCCGGATCTGGTTCCGGAGGGCACGCGAACATTCAACATCGTTGATGTAGCTGAAAAACTGCTCGATCCCGATCTGGATCCACCGGTTAAGGCCATCATGATCTACAATCACAATCCGGTCTGCACGCACCCGGATCAGAAGAGAATGATCGAGGCCTTGAGCCAGGATGATCTCTTCGTCGTCGGGTCCGATATCGTGATGACGGACAGCATGGCCTACGCGGACGTCATCCTGCCGGCGGCGAGCCATTTCGAGTACGCCGACATTTACGGCGCGTACGGGCAGAACTACGTGCAACGGGCCGACCCGGTCATTCCCTGCGTCGGCGAAAGCCTGCCGAACACGGAGATCTTCCGCCGTCTGGCGGCCCGTTTCGGCTTCGACGAGCCTATGTTCAGGGAGACCGACCTGGAGCTCATGGATGCCGCTTTCAACGGGGACGATCCCCGTCTGGAGGGCTTTCGACCGAGCGAGATACCGCTCGATCGTGCCCTGCTCATGACCGCGGCCGACGGGTCCGAGCCGGTTATGTGCGCGACCGTCGTTCCAGCGACGCCGTCGGGAAAGGTCGAACTCTTCTCGGAGGATCTGGAGGCGCGATTTGGCTACGGCGTTCCACGGTATGACCCCGTCGAACAAAGGTTTCCCTTTGTCCTGATCTCCCCGTCCTCGAGCAAGCGGACCAACGCGACGTTCGGAGGCTGCGATGCGTCGAGCGAAATGGAGGTCCTTGAGATCAATCCGAAAGATGCACGCGATCGGAACATCGCAAACGGCGACCTTGTCATGATCTGGAACGACAAGGGGGAGGTCAGGTTGCGGGCGCGTGTGAGCGATGCGGTCCGGCCGGGCGTCCTCTACAGCCCCAAAGGTACCTGGTTGGGGACGAGCGATACCGGCAGCACCGTAAATGCGCTGATACCCGGGGACCTTCGGACGGACATCGAACGCGGCGCCTGCTACAACGAGACGTTCGTGGAGATCGTCCCGAAGTAGCGGATATCCCGTCTCGTGGGTTCATGTCGCGGGACGATCGACATCTTCGTTCCAGAAGAAGCCCTCTGGCGTCGGTCGCTCACCGAAGACGGCTGTGCCGACCCGGACCAGAGTGGCGCCCTCCTCGATCGCGACTTCCAGGTCGTGGCTCATCCCCATCGAGAGCTCGGCGGGCTCAACGCCCTTGATCCCTGCGGCAAGGATCCGGTCGCGCAGGGTGCGAAGCAGGCGAAGGCTGGGCCGGCATTCTTCGGGGTCGGGTGAGAACAGCCCGATGGTCATCAAGCCGCGAACCCGAAGGTTGTCGAGTCGGGATAGGCGGCGGGCAAAGTCCACGGCCTCGTCGGGCGTCACGCCGAACTTGCTGTCTTCTCCGGACGTATTGATCTGCAGGAAGACTTCGATCTGTTTGCCCTTGCGTTTGAGAGCCTCCGAAAGCTTCTCGGCGATCGAAAGACGGTCGACCGACTGGATGCAGGTCACCAGGTCGATGATCTTGCCCAGCTTGTTGCTCTGCACATGTCCTATGAAGTGGCGCTCGAGGCTGCAGCCCTCGAGTGCGGGGGCCTTCTGAATCAGTTCCTGAGCACGGTTCTCGCCGATCAGCCGCGCGCCATGGCCGATGGCCAGCTTTATGCGGTCGGGAGAGACCGTCTTTGTCGCCAGGAGAAGCCGGACACTTTCTTGGAGTCTGCCGGCACGCCGGCACGAGTTGGATATCCGTCGGCGGATGGCGTCGATACGCCGGCCGATCAACGCATGGTCTGACATGGATTTTGACACCTGATCTCACCTTGCTGTCAGCCATGAACTTAAGGAAGGCCGCAGGGACTGTATTCGTCCAGTTCGCGATCGGTGGACGGTCCAATTCGTCGACGCTGTCGATCATAACGTTTCCCGCCAATGGTCCACCCGGTGTCGCGGACTGCGTCCGAAACGGGCGAATCCTGCAGCTGCACTTGGACATTGACGTCGCCGCCCTTCCTGGATACTGTCTCAATTATAAAAGATTTTGGATCCAATCAGGGAGCATAATGGGATGATGAAAAGCACGCTGCTGCTTGGCGCCATCGGTGCCTTCGCCTTGTTGTCGCCGGCCTCGGCGCAGGCTGCGGAGGCCCGCGTCGCCGCGCCGAGCGAACTCGTCGACTCGGGGACCTTGTCCTACGGAACGGCCGCGACCTTCCCGCCCTTCGAGTACCGCGATCCGGCAACCGGCGAACTCACCGGTTTCGACATCGACATGATCCGGATCCTGGCCGGCCACATGGGGCTCGAGCCCAAGGCGCTCGACATCGACTTCGACGGTCTGGTGCCGGCCCTGCAGGGCGGGCGCATCGATATCATCAACACGGCCATGTACATAAAGCCGGAGCGCGAGGAGAAGGTCGACTTCGTGCCCTACATGGTGATCGGCGAGGCGATCGTCGTGCCCGCGGGCAATCCGAAGAACGTCTCCAGGCTGCCGCACGACCTCTCCGGCCTCAATGTCTCCGTCACCCGCGGCGCGATCGGCGAACGCTACATGGTCGACTTCAACGAGGAGCTCCAAGAGCTCGGCCTCGAGCCGATGAACATCATGACGTTCCCGACCAACCAGGACGCTTTGCTCGCCGTGGCCAGCGGGCGCGCCGATGCCTTCGACACCTCGATCCCGGGTGCCGCCCACCTCAACCAGGAACGGCCGGGCGAGTTCGAGGTCGCGGCGACCTTCGATCTGGGCACCAAGATCGGCATCGCCACCCGCAAGGGCGACAGCGAAATGCGCGGTGCGGTGCAGGAGGCGGTGAAGATCTTTGTCGAGGAGGGCGACTACGCCCGTCTGCTCGAAAAGTACGGCCTGCCGCCGGCGGTGAACTACTTCACCCAGAACTGACTTCGGCGCTGTCCCGCGGGGCCCCGCGCGGGGCTCCGCGGGTAACGCGTCGAGCGAGGGAGGGACAGCGTCCGTGCCGAGCTTCCTGGAGTACTTTCTCTCGGTCAATTTCGTCATCGGCGCCGGAATCACGCTGGCGCTCACCCTGCTGTCGATGATTCTGGGGATCCTCGGGGGGCTTGTCATCGCGCTCGTCAAGACATCGGGCATTCGCGTCCTGCAGGCGCCGACGGATCTCTACATTTGGCTGTTCCGCGGAACGCCGGTCCTGCTGCAGCTGATCTTCATCTTCAACGCGCTGCCCCAGATGGGGCTGCGTTTCTCGGCCTTCACGTCGGCCGTGATCGCCCTGTCGCTGAACGAGAGCGCCTACATGGCGGAAATCATCCGCGCCGGCATCGAATCGGTCGACAAGGGCCAGCGCAGCGCCGCCCGCGTGCTCGGCCTGCGCGACAGTCAGATCATGCGCCATATCGTGCTGCCGCAGGCAATGCGCCTGATCATCCCGCCGACCGGCAACCAATTCATCGGCATGCTCAAGATGTCTGCCCTGGCCTCGGTCATTGCCGTCCAGGACCTTCTCCTGCGCGCCCAGCGCATCGCCAGCGCCAATTTCGACTACGTCGACACCCTGCTCGCCGCCGGTGCCTGGTACCTGATCCTGACCACGATCTTCACCTACGGCCAGCGAACGCTCGAACGGCGCATGGACATCACCCGCCGTAAGCGTCCGGCCGAGGCCGGTGCGCCCGGCAACTCCCTGCCCGCGGGAGAGGCACGATGACCGCCACAACCGGCAACGGGCGGCTGCTCGACGTGCAGGGTGTCATCAAGAGGTACGGCGAACTTACCGTCCTGGACGACATCTCCTTCGCGCAGGCCAGCGGCGAGGCGGTCGTCATCGTCGGGTCGTCCGGCTCGGGCAAGTCGACACTCCTGCGCTGCATCGCCGGCCTCGAGGACGTCGATGGAGGCAAGATCCTGTTCGACGGCAAGGAAGTCTCGGCGGCCAAGAAGTCACGCTACGCGCTTCAGGGCGAGATCGGCATGGTATTCCAGTCCTTCAATCTCTTCGCTCACCTGACCGCACTCGAGAACATATCGTTGGCGCCGCGCCTCGTTCGCCAGACACCGCGCGCGGAAGCCAACGACCGCGCGCGCGATCTGCTTGCGAAGGTGGGCCTGAGCGACAAGGTCCACGCCTACCCGAGCGAGCTCTCGGGCGGTCAGTCGCAGCGCGTGGCGATCGCCCGGGCCCTCGCCATGGACCCCAAGCTCATACTCTTCGACGAACCCACCTCGGCGCTCGATCCCGAGCTCACCAAGGAGGTGCTCGACGTCATGTTGAGCGTCATTCAGGACGGCATGACGGTCACCGTCGTCACCCACGAGATGAG
>CAZDBC010000011.1:17879-18815 GCA_964503295.1 uncultured Kiloniellaceae bacterium
GGAAGGCCGCCAATCGGATGGTCTTCATGGAGCACGGCCGGATCGTCGAACAGGGGTCGACCGAGAACCTCTTCAACAACCCGAAGAACGAACGAACCGCGCGTTTCCTCAGTCAGATCACGTTCTGAACAGTGGAAAAGACCAGACAAGAGCTCGAAGGCACCATGTTTCAATCGCTTTTGACAACCGACGCACCGACCATCGAAACGGGCTATCGCACCAAGGCGGACTGGGCCTATCTCCAGCTGCGCCGCTGGATCCAGTCCGGCGCTCTCGAACCCGGCGAACGTCTCGATCAGGAGGATCTGGCAGCCCGCCTTGGCGTCAGCCGGGTCCCGCTGCGCCAGGCGCTGGTCAGGCTGCAGGCCGACGGCCTGGTTGTCAGCCGCCCGCACGCCGGCGCGACGGTCGCGCCGCTGTCGCTGGCGGACGCGGAGGACATCTACGCCGCCCGGGCCGCGCTCGAGCCGATGCTCGCCGAGGCCGCCGTCGCGCGCTTGGGTGACGAGACGGCGCGCGAGCTCAAAGATCTGATCGCCGAACAGGAAGAGGCGCTCGAGGCCGGCGATCGTCCGCGCTTCCTGGAGCTCGACCGGCTGTTTCACGAGCGCTTCTACGCCGAGGCCGGCTATCGGACTTCGCTCCATCTGGTACAGCGTCTGCGCGATCTGAGCGACCGTTACGTGGCTGCCTACCAGGGCGACGCCCGCCGCTCCCATGAGACCCTGGTCGAGCACCGCGAAATCGTGCGTCTCTGCCTTGCCCGGGACGGCGCCGGCGCCGCGCGCTTGGTGCGCGATCACGTCCGCCACGGGATTGAATATCTGCGCGAACGCTCCGCGCGTCCGGACAGCGCGATTTCGAAATAGCGGCCCGTCCCGCCCTCAGACCGCCGCGAGCTTCAGCTTCAGGAAGAAAAACGCCGAGAGGAAGTCC
>CAZDBC010000012.1:0-2753 GCA_964503295.1 uncultured Kiloniellaceae bacterium
AACCCGGGCTGGTCGCGCCCGTTGACCTCGATCACCGTGTAGCCCCGGCTCGCCGTGTTGTCGATCAGCACCCGCGGCGCGACCTTGAACACCCGGAAACGGCTGGGCAGGCTCGAAGCGCGGCGCTCGAGCTCCTGGAGGGGCCGCAGCTTGCCCGCCAGCGACTGCTCGATGGCGCTCGACAGGCGCGCCAGCTTGGTCGGGCTGTCGAACGGCCCGCCCTGCGCGTCCTCGACGTAAAAGGAATCGAGCGCCATGCCGTTGGAGAGGGTGTAGATGCGCGCCTGGGTCACCGACGCCCCGGCGACCGCCATGGCGCCGGCAATGCGGCTGAACAGGCCGGGATGATCGACCGTGTAGATCGTGATCTCGGTCAGCTGACGGTAGCGGTCGACCCGGCTGTCGACGGTAAGCGGGCGCTGGCTCTGTTCGGCCTCGCGCACAAGCTCGGCATGGCGCACGTGGGTCTCGGTGTCGAGCGAGGCCCAGTAGGCGGGATAGCCGCGCGCCAGATGCTTCCTGACCTCGGCCGCCGGCCAGTGAGAAAGGGCGGCCTTGAGCGCCTCCTTGGCCTGCCTGACGCGCGTCTTCTGGCTTTCCGCGGCGAGGCCGCCGGAGAGCACCTCCTCGGTGCGCCAGTAGAGCTGGCGCAGCAGGGCGGCCTTCCAGGCGGTCCAGGTTCCCGGCCCGACGGCACGGATGTCGGCCACGGTCAGCACGAGCAGCAGGCGCAGGCGCTCGGGCGACTGGACCAGGTCGGCGAAGTCGTTGATCGTCGTCGGGTCGTCGAGATCGCGTTTGAAGGCGGTGTGGCTCATCGCGAGGTGATGCCGCACCAGCCAGGCCGCGCTTTCGGTCTCCGCCTGGGTGAGACCGAGCCGGGGCGCCACGCGCTGCGCCACCTTTTCGCCCAGCACGGAATGGTCGCCGCCGCGTCCCTTGCAGATGTCGTGCAGGAGGACGGCGAGGAACAGCACGCGGCGCGACAGGACCTTGTGGATCACCTCGGTCGCGATCGGCGCCTCCTGGGCAAGCTCGCCGCGCTCGATCGCGTGCAGGATGCCGATCGCGATGATCGTGTGCTCGTCGACCGTGTAGTGATGGTACATGTTGTACTGCATCTGGGCGACGACCCGGCCGAAGTCGGGCAGGAAGCGGCCGAGCACGCCGGCCTCGTTCATGCGGCGCAGAACGATCTCCGGGTTCTTCTCCGCGGTCAGCATGTCGAGGAACAGCGCATTGGCCTTCGGGTCGTCGCGCAGCCGCTTGTCGATGCGCCGCTTGTGCTGGGTGATCCAGCGCAGGGCCTGCGGATGAATGTCGAGGTCGTGCTTCTGCGCAACGTGGAAGATGCGCAGCATCTCGATCGGCTCATCCGCGAAGACCTCGCCGGCCCGCACGGTCAGCCGGTCGCCGTCGAGCCGGAAGCCCTCGACCCGGCGGCGGCCGGTCAGCGCCGGCAGGCGAAAGCGCGAGCGCCGGTTGTGCGCGGCCTCGAGCGCCGCGCAGAAGATTCGCGTCAGGTCGCCGACGTCCTTGGCGATCAGGAAGTAGTGCTTCATGAAGCGCTCGACCGCCTTGGTTCCGGCATGGTCCAGGTAGCCCAGGCGCGGCGCGATCTCCTGCTGCAGATCGAAGGTCAGCCGCTCCTCCGCGCGCCCTGCCAGGTAATGCAGATTGCAGCGCAGCAGCCAGAGGAAGTCCTGCGCCTTCAGGAAGCGGCGCAGCTCGGCGCGGGTGAAGACGCCGCGCGCGACCAGCGTCTTGATGTCGTCCGCCTGATAGATGTACTTGGCGATCCAGAACAGGGTATGGAGGTCGCGCAGGCCGCCCTTGCCGTCCTTGATATTGGGCTCGAGGACGTAGCGCGATCCGCCGGTGCGCCTGTGGCGCTCGGCGCGCTCGGCCAGCTTGGCCTCGATGAAACGAGTCGGCGAGCCGCTTTGCACGTCGGCGTGGAAACGTCTCTTCAACTCGTCGTACAGCTCGTGCTCGCCGCACAGCCAGCGCGCCTCCAGCAGGGAGGTGCAGATGGTGACGTCGGCTCTGGCCTGGCGGATGCAGTCGTCGACGGTGCGCGTGGCGTGCCCCACCTTCAGACCGAGGTCCCAGAGCAGATAGAGGATCTCTTCGACCACCTGCTCGCTGCGCGGCGTCATCTTGTAGGGCATCAGGAACAGCAGATCGACGTCGGAATAGGGTGCCAGTTCGGCGCGGCCGTAGCCGCCGACCGCGACCAGGGCGAGCAGCTCCCCGGTCGACGGGTTGGCCAGCGGATAGAGGGTTTCCGTGACGTGGCGGTAGACCAGGCCGACCAGCTGGTCGATCAGGAAGGTCTGGCCGCGCACCAATTCGGCGCCGGAGGCGCCGGCCTCGAAACGGCGCCGCAACTCGCCGCGACCCTCGCGCAAGGCGGCCTTGAGCTCGGCCAGCACCTCGGCGCGGGCGGCAGCCTCGCTCAGATCGGCGTCGGCGATCGCGCGCAGGCGCTGGGCCCGCAGTTCGCTGCGGATGACGGCCTCGGGCGCGGGCAGGTCGCCGGCCGGCCGGGCCATGGTGCCGGCGGCGGCCGGGGCGGCGTCGTCGATCAGGGGCAGGGTCATCCGTCCTCGGCTGGTTGCGAATGGGCGCGACACCCTCTTCAACATAGGCGCGGACGGGGGGGAATATCAGCCCCCGCCATGGCGCGCGAGGCACGGCGCCCGCTTCACGCGCCCTCGTCCGCCGCCAGGGCGCGCAGCTCGTAGACGAGC
>CAZDBC010000012.1:2763-5279 GCA_964503295.1 uncultured Kiloniellaceae bacterium
TCGCCTGCGGCGAGCTCGAGCGCTGTGCGCGGCGTCAACTCGTCCGGATTGACCGCACGCAGCCGACGCTCGAGCGGCGAGGCTTCGGCCGGCGCGGGAGAGCGCGAGGGAAGCGCCGCGAACAACGGCAGATCCTCGGCCAGGCGGGTCAGGGCGGCCGCCTGCTCGCCCCGTTCGAGCGTTTCCAGAACCTGCTCTGCGCGGGCGACGGCCGCCGAGGGCAGGCCGGCAAGGCGCGCGACGTGGATGCCGTAGGAGCGGTCGGCCGCTCCGGGCACGACCTCGTGCAGAAAGACCACCTCGCCCTGCCACTCCTTGACCCGCATGGCGTAGCACCCGAGGTTCGGCAGCTTGGCCGAGAGGCTGGTCAACTCGTGGTAGTGGGTGGCGAAAAGGGCGCGGCTGCGGTTGACCTCGTGCAGGTGCTCGAGGCAGGCCCAGGCGATGGAGAGGCCATCGAAGGTCGCGGTGCCGCGCCCGATCTCGTCGAGGATGACAAGCGCGCGCGGCCCGGCCTGGTTCAGGATGGCGGCGGTCTCGACCATCTCGACCATGAAGGTCGAGCGGCCGCGCGCCAGATCGTCGGCGGCGCCGACCCGGCTGAACAGGCGGTCGACCACGCCGATCTCCGCCTCCTGCGCGGGCACGTAGCTGCCCATCTGGGCGAGCACGGCGATCAACGCGTTCTGGCGCAGGAAGGTGCTCTTGCCGGCCATGTTCGGGCCGGTCACGAGCCAGATCCGGTGGCCGGTTCCGCGGCCCCCGCGGCGCGCCGCGTCGCCCTCCTCGAGAGCATCGGCCTCGTCGGCGCGCGCCTGACCCTGCGACAGGTCGCAGTCGTTGGCCACGAAGGCGCCGGCCTCGCCGGCACGCAGGGCCGCCTCGACCACGGGATGGCGACCGCTGCGTATGCGGAAATCCGTAGTGTCGTCGACCCGGGGCCGGCACCAGTCGGCATCGACCGCGAGCTCGGCCAGCCCCGCGGCGACATCCAGGGCGGCCAGCGCCCCGGCGGCGGCCGCGATCTCCGCGGCGCGGGCCGTGACGGCCTCGACCAGCTCGCCGAAGAGCTCGCGCTCGAGGGCGAGCGCGCGCTCGGCGGCGGTCGCGATGCGCTGCTGCAGGTCGGCCAGCTCGCCGGTCGTATAGCGCACCGCGCTGGCCAGCGTCTGGCGGTGCACGAAGGCCTCCTGCCCGGCCAGCCTGCCGGCCTGGGCCGGCGTCACCTCGATGAAGTAGCCGAGCACGTTGTTGTGCTTGATCTTCAGTCCGGCAACGCCGCTCTCGCGGGCGTAGCGCGCCTGCAGCCCGGCGATGAGACGCCGGCTGTCGTCGCGCAGACGGTGCAGCTCGTCCAGGTCGGGCGCGTAGCCGGCGGCGATGAAGCCGCCGTCGCGCGCGAGCAGCGGCAGGTCGGCGGCGAGCGCGGCGGTCAGCCGCTCGATCAACTCCTGGTGCCGCCCAAGCTCGGTCGCGGCGCGCCGCAGGTCGTCGGGCAGCGGGTCGCCGACCGCGGCCTCAAGACGGGCGCGCAGGGCTTCGGCCTGCGCCAGGCCGTCGCGCACCGCGGCCAGGTCGCGCGGTCCCCCGCGCCCGAGGGTCAGACGCGACAACGCGCGCTCGACGTCGGGGCAGCGACGCAGCGAATCGCGCAAGGCGGCGCGCAAAGCGCCATCCTGCGCGAGGCGTCCGACGGCGTCGAGCCGGCGGCGGATCGCGGCCGGCTCGGTCAGCGGAGCGGCCAGACGCGCCGCCAGCAGGCGCGCGCCCGGCCCGGTCACCGTGCGGTCGACGCAGTCGAGCAGCGAGCCGCGGCGGCCGCCGTCCGGCCCGCGCGTCAGCTCCAGATTGCGCCGCGTCGCGGCGTCGATCTCCATCACGCTGCCGAGACCGAGGCGGCGCGGTACGTCGAGCCGGGGCAGGCGGCCCTTCTGGGTCAGCTCGACGTAATCGACGAGGGCGCCGGCGGCAGCGAGTTCGGCCCGGGTAAAGCTGCCGAAGCCGTCGAGGGCCTGAACGCCGTAGAGCCGCTCCAGCCTGCGCCTCGCGTTGTCGCTGTCGAAACGCGCCGAGGGCAGCGGCGAGAGCGCCGCCCGCCACTCGGCCAGGACGGCCTGCAGGTCCGGCTGCGCGGTCAGCCGTTCCGGCACCAGAAGCTCGCCGGGGGCGAGCCGGGCGAGGGCCGCGGCCAGGCCCGGCGTCGCGGCGGGCCGCCCGCCGGTCTCGAGCGGCTGGGTCTGAAAGGCCCCGGTCGAGACGTCGAGCCAGGCCAGCGCCAGTTGGCCCCCGGCATCGGCGAGGGCGGCCAGATAGTTATGCGCGCGGGACTCGAGCAGCTCGTCCTCGGTCAGCGTGCCCGGCGTCACCACGCGCACCACCTCGCGGCGCACGACCGCCTTGCTGCCGCGCCGCCTGGCCGCGGCCGGGTCCTCCATCTGCTCGCAAATCGCGACCTTGAAGCCCTTGCGGATCAGGCGCGAGAGATAGCCTTCGGCGGCATGGACCGCCCCCTGCTC
>CAZDBC010000012.1:5289-16668 GCA_964503295.1 uncultured Kiloniellaceae bacterium
ATGGACCGGAACGCCGCACATGGGAATGTCCTCGCCCAGGTGCTGGCCGCGCTTGGTCAGCGCGATGTCCAGGGCCGCCGCGGCGGCCGCGGCGTCGTCGAAGAAGAGCTCGTAGAAGTCGCCCATGCGGTAGAACAGGAGGCAGTCGGGGTGCGCCGCCTTGACCTCCAGGTACTGGGCCATCATGGGCGTGACGGCGCCTTCGCCCGGGGCGGCCTCGGCCGGTCGCGGCCGGTCTTCGGGTGCGCACGACCCGGTGGTTGGCGTGGAGGGCAGGCGCTGCGACACGGCGGATCCCGAAAGTCTGCGGCGAGGGGCCGAAGCGAAGGCCACGGCAGCGGCGCTTCACTGGTAGCATAGTGTGCCGTCGAAGGCGAAAGCCAGGGTCGCGCCGGAACCGCACCCCGGTCGCCCCCCGGGGGCGCGGGCGGGTCCGGGCGGCCGACGCCGGGGGATCGCACGCCCTTTGACGCCGGTTCGAGGCCCCTCTAACATCGCAACGTTCAAGGAAAACCGCACGCCCCCGCGCCATCTCGGCGTGCAGGAAAGGTCCGCCCCGGGCCGCGAGCCGGGCGGCACGCCAGGGAAACGCCATGGCCCAGAAGCGTAAGATCACCGACGAGGACGCCCTCCTGCTCCATTCGAGCGGACGTCCCGGCAAGCTGGAGATCCAGGCGACCAAGCCCCTGACCACCCAGCGCGATCTGTCGCTGGCCTACTCGCCGGGCGTCGCCGTGCCCTGCCAGCGCATTTTCGACGACCCCTCCTGCGCCTACGACTACACCGCCAAGGGCAACCTGGTCGCGGTCATCTCCAACGGCTCGGCGGTGCTCGGCCTGGGTGACCTCGGGGCGCTGGCCTCCAAGCCCGTCATGGAGGGCAAGGCGGTCCTGTTCAAGCGCTTCGCCGACGTCGACGGCATCGACCTGGAGGTCGACACCTACGACGTCGACGAGTTCGTCAACTGCGTGCGCTTTCTCGGCAAGACCTTCGGCGGCATCAACCTCGAAGACATCAAGGCGCCGGACTGCTTCATCATCGAGCAGCGCCTGCGCGAGCTGCTCGACATCCCGGTGTTCCACGACGATCAGCACGGCACGGCGATCATCGCCACCGCCGGCCTGATCAACGCGCTGCACCTGACCGGCCGCCGGATCGACCAGGTGCGCACGGTGATCAACGGCGCCGGCGCCGCGGGCATCGCCTGCGCAGAGCTGATGAAGGCGATGGGCGCGCCGCACGATTCGATCGTTCTGTGCGATACCCGCGGGGTGATCTACCAGGGCCGCGAGCAGGGCATGAACCAGTGGAAGTCGGCCCATGCGGCGGTGACCGAGGCGCGCAGTCTGGAAGAGGCGGTCGCCGGCGCCGATGTCTTCTTCGGCCTGTCGGCCAAGGGCGCCCTCAGCAAGGAGATGGTGCGCAGCATGGCGGCGCAGCCGATCATCTTCGCGATGGCCAACCCGGATCCGGAGATCACGCCCGAGGAGGTCGCGGAGGTGCGCGGCGACGCCATCGTGGCGACCGGCCGCTCCGACTACCCCAATCAGGTGAACAACGTGCTCGGCTTCCCCTACATCTTCCGCGGCGCGCTCGACGTGCGCGCCTCGACCATCAACATGGAGATGAAGATCGCCGCCGCCGAAGCGCTGGCCAGCCTGGCGCGCGAGGACGTGCCCGACGAGGTGGCGACGGCCTATTCGAGCAACCGCCTGACCTACGGTCCGGACTACATCATTCCGGCGCCCTTCGACCCGCGCCTGATCGTCGCCGTGCCGATGGCGGTCGCCAAGGCGGCCATGGCCAGCGGCGTGGCCACCCGACCGATCGAGGACTTCACCGCCTACGAGCACGAGTTGAGCGGCCGGCTAGATCCGACCGCGGCCAGCCTGCAATCGATCTTCGACAAGGTGCGGCGCGAGCCCAAGCGGGTGGTCTTCGCCGAAGGCGAGGAGGAGCGCTCGATCCGCGCCGCCTTCGCCTTCCACAACGCCGGCTATGGCAAGCCCCTGCTGGTCGGCCGCGAGGACCGCATCCGCGCCACCATGGCGGAGATGGGCCTGGCCGGCGACATCCTCGAGATCCACAACGCCGCCACCTCGACCCGCAACCAGGACTACATGGACTTTCTCTACGCCCGCCTCGGCCGCAAGGGATCGCTGCGCCGCGATTGTCAGCGCATGGTCAACCAGAACCGCAACGTCTTCGCTGCCTGCATGGTGGCGCTGGGCGACGCCGACGCCATGGTCACGGGCCTGACGCGCAGCTTCCACGTCGCCTTCGAGGACATCATGCGCGCCCTCGACGCGCGCCCGGGCGAGCGCGTCTTCGGGCTGTCGATCCTGGTTGCGCGCGGGCGCTCGCTGGTCATCGCCGACACCTCGGTGCACGAGCTGCCCAACGGACAGGAGCTGGCCGACATCGCGGTGCAGACCGCGGCCCAGGCGCGCAAGATGGGCCACGAGCCGCGCGTCGCCCTGCTGTCGTTCTCCAGCTTCGGCGACCCCATGCGCGAGAAGGCCCAGCGCGTGCGCGACGCCGTGGCCGAGCTCGACCGCCGCCAGCCGGACTTCGAGTACGACGGCGAAATGGGGGTCTCGGTCGCGCTGAACTACGAGCTGATGCGCGAGCTCTATCCCTTCTGCCGACTGTCGGGCCCGGCCAACGTCCTGATCATGCCCGGCCTGCACAGCGCCAACATCTGCGCCAAACTGGTCCAGCAGATCGGCGCCGGCACGGTGATCGGCCCGCTGCTGATCGGGCTCGACAAGCCGGTGCAGATCGTCCAGCTCGGCGCCACGGTCAACGATCTCGTCACCGCCGCCGCGATCGCGGCCCACGACGCCGGCGCCCCGGCCGAGCCCGCGACGGCCGTTTGTCAGGGCGAGGCGGCGCCGTCCGCCGAGCAGCGCGCCGCGCTCGCCTGACGTTGCTCGAGGCTGCCGGCGGGCGGACGAACCATGTTTCCGGGGCTGGGGCGAGACGACGGCCGATGATAGAGTGCGCTCGCCGTCGGGCACGCGCCGCGCTGCCCGCGCGCCGGAGCACAGTGTCGAGCGGGATCGACAGCCGACCGTGAGCAGCATCGAAAGCAATGCGACGGGCAGCCCGCGCGGCGAACCGCCCAACGGCCTCGTTGTTGGCCTGGCGGCCCTTGGCCTGCCGCTGCTTGCCTTCGTCGCCGGTTTGAGCCTGCTGGTTCCCGCCCAATCGCTCTATCTCTGGGCCGGCGCCAGCGTGCTGCTGCTGGTCTATGCCGCACTGCTCTACCGGCATCGGCGCAGCCTGGCCGCGCTGCGTGCCCGACTGCTCGCCCTGCCCGAGCTCGGCCGCAAGGAGGAGGAACGCGCGGCCGGTCAGCCGCAAAGGAAGGCAGGCCGCATCGATCCGCTGTGCGCCGAACTGGAGCAGACGCTCGAAGCGATCGAGCGGGACAACCTGCAGCGCCAGAGCGACCTGGAATCGCTGCTCGGGGGCAGCGAGGCGATCCTGACCAGCCTGCCCGACCCGGTGATCGCGATCGACGACCAGCGCCGCATCGTGCGCGCGAACCCGGCCGCCGAGGCCCTGTTCGGGCGGCGCGTGACTGGACTCGAGCTGCCTTTCGTCGTGCGCGCGCCGGCCCTGCTCGCCGCTGTCGACGCGGCGATTGCCGGCGCCCACGGGGCGGCCGACAGCTGGGCCGCGCCCGGACGGCCGCAGCCGACCCCCCCGCGCGCGCCCGGCGGGGGTCGCGGCGGGGGTGAGGACGATCGGGATGGCGCCGAGAACGATCGACCGAACGGGATCGTCGAATTCTCCGTGCCGGGCAAGCTGGAGCGTTTCTTCGCGTCGCGCATCGTGCGCCTGCCGCGCCGCACCCGGGACGGAACCGTCGTCATCATCACCCTGCAGGACCTGACCGCCGTGCGCCGGGCCGATCAGATGCGCGCCGACTTCGTCGCCAGCGTCAGCCACGAGCTGCGCACGCCCCTGGCCAGCCTGCTCGGCTTCATCGAAACGCTGCGCGGGCCGGCGCGCGACGACGAGGCCGCGCGCGAGCGCTTCCTGTCGATCATGCACGAGCAGGCGGGCCAGATGTCGCGCCTGATCGAGGACCTGCTGTCGCTCTCGCGCATCGAGCTCGAGGAACACACGCCGCCCACCGGGCAGGTCGTCATCGACGACCTGCTGCAGCGGGTGGCCGGCGGCCTCGAACCCCAGGCCTCGGCCAAGGACATGGCCATCGACATCGATCTGCCCGACCTGCCGCCGGTGATCGGCGACGAGCATGCCCTGGCCCAGGTGTTCCGCAACCTGATCGACAACGCCATAAAGTACGGGCGTCCCGGCACCGCGGTCCGCCTATCGGGCAAGTACCTGACGCCCGGCAGCGGCGGGGCGCGCCGGCTGGCGCGGCCGGGCGAGGCGGTCAAGGGCGTTCTCATCGCCGTCGCCAACAAGGGCGAGGGCATCCCGCGCGAGCACCTGCCGCGCCTGACCGAGCGCTTCTACCGTGTCGACCCGGCACGCTCGCGCAAACTCGGCGGCACCGGGCTCGGCCTCGCCATCGTCAAGCACATCGTCAACCGGCACCGCGGCGTCCTGGAGATCGAGAGCGAGCCGGGCGAGGGGACCCGCTGCCTGGTCTACCTGCCCAGCCTCGGCCGGACCGAAACACCGCGCGCGGCACAATAGGCCGCCGTCGGGCGGGATCGGTGCGCCGGATGCCGATTGTCGAACGGAGCCCGAGGGCGCGTCATAAAATCGTCATTTAAGCGTAATAATTTCGTGTCCCTTGCTGGATAGGGTCCCGTTGAGCATGAGTTGGCTACTCAGGGCGGAGCCGCAGGTGATGCATGTCCCGCGCTGCCACACAACAGACTCCAGCGGTGTTCGATCGTGAGCATGAGAGCGATGGCGATGACGGGGGCGATTGCTGGCCTTGTCGCCACAGCGGGGCACAGGCAGCGGCGCGCGATGAAGTTCGGGTCGCCGGGTCCTCGGCAATCCTTCTCTACCGTCAGGCCGTGGTCGAAGAGTTCGCCAACAAGAGCGCGCTCCACGAGATCGTGGAGACTGCGCTGCGCCGCCCCGGCCTGCGGAACGAGGTCAAGGGCCGTCTGGCGGAACCCGGCACCGGCCTTTTCGGCGGACAGCGGCAGCGCCCCTGCATCGCGCGCGCGATCGCGGTCAATCCCGACGTGGTCTTGATGGACGAGTCCTGCCCAACGTTCGACCCGATCGCGACCGGGAAGATGGCGAAGCTGTCCGACAATCCGCGCGAAAATTATGCCATCGTCGTCATGACTGACTCGATGCAGCAGGCCGGCCGCGCGCCGCAGCGCACGCACGACCATATCAACGGGCGCTTCGCATAAGCGCCGCATCGAGAACGAACGGCAGCGGGGGAGACCGGAACGTCCGGCCAAGAGGCACAAAAGGCATCATGGAAAGCAGTCACATCGTCCATTCGTTCGACGAAGAGCTTCTCGAGCTCAACCAGACCGTCATTCGCATGGGCGGGATGGCCGAGGCCGGGCTGGCCAGCGCCATCGAGGCGCTGGTCAAGCGCGACAGCGAGCTGGCCGAACGGGTGGCCGAAGCCGACCGGGAGATCGACGAACTCGACCGGACGCTCGAGGAACGGGCGATCCTGATCGTCGCGCGCCGCCAGCCGGTGGCCGACGACCTGCGCCGGGTCGTCGCCGCGCTCAAGATATCGAGCAACCTGGAGCGCATCGGCGACTTCGCAAAGAACATCGCCAAGCGGGTCATCACCCTGAACCGGGTTCCGCCGGTTCCGGTGGCCAAGGGCATCCCGCGCATGGCCAATCTGGTGCAGGGCATCATCAAGGACACACTCGACGCCTACATCGCGGGCGACGCCGACAAGGCGCTCGACGTCTGGTATCGCGACGCCCAGGTCGACGAGCTGCACAGCGGCCTGTTCCGCGAGATCATGACCTTCATGATGGAGGACCCGCGCAACATCGCGCCGGGCACCCACCTGCTGTTCATCTGCAAGAACATCGAGCGCACCGGCGACTACGCGACCAACATCGCCGAGATGATCTACTACCTGACATCTGGAACGCGGATCGAGGGAGTCAGGGGCGACCGCCCGAAAGGCGACACCTCCGCATTCCAGCTGGTCGAGCAGCCCGCGGCCCAGAGCAACGGCTAAGCAACGGTCGGCCACGAGACTGAGTTGCAGGCAACGGAGGCGGCGAGGCGGCGAAACGATGAGCGAGCTGGCAACCGGAACCCGACGCAACCAGAAGCGGCCCGACCGCGACAGCATGAAACCGCTGACACTGATCGTCGAGGACGAGGCGGCGCTGGTGACCATGCTGCGCTACAATCTGGAGCAGGCCGGCTTTCAGGTTCGCGAAGCGTTCGACGGTGAAGAGGCGCTGGTCCTCGCCGAGGAGGAGGCGCCGGACATCATCCTTCTCGACTGGATGTTGCCGCTGGTGTCGGGGATCGAGCTGTGCCGGCAGTTCCGCCGCCTGCCGGCCACGCGCGACGTCCCCATCATCATGCTGACGGCGCGCGGCGAGGAGGCGGACAAGCTGCGCGGCCTGGACAGCGGGGCCGACGACTACATCACCAAGCCGTTTTCGCCGGCCGAGCTGATCGCCCGCATGCGCGCCGTGCTCAGGCGGAGCCAGCCGGCACTGAGCAGCGAAGTCCTGCAATACGGCGACATGGTGATGGATCTCGCGGCACACCGCGTGCGCCGGCGCAATCGCGATATCCATCTGGGCCCGACCGAGTTCCGCCTGCTGCGCCACCTGATGCGCAATCCGGGCCGCGTGTTCAGCCGCGAGCAGCTGCTCGATGCCGTATGGGGCCGCGACGTCTACGTCGAAACGCGCACCGTCGACGTCCACATCCGGCGGCTGCGCAAGGCGCTCAACCAGGGCGACGAGCCGGACCTGATCCGCACGGTCCGTTCGGCCGGCTACGCCCTCGACGTGCCGCGCGAGGGCGACTGACCGCCCTCTTCTTCCGCATTGCCTCCGCCACCGTCAACGTCGTCGAAGCGCTTTACCACCTCGACCGTGCCAAAGTCGTCGCGGATGCGGTGACGGCTGAAGCCGAGATCCTCGGCCAGCCCCAGCATGGCGCGGTTCTCGGCCAGAACCTCGGCCCAGACCTCGCGAATTCCGCGCCCGCGGGCATAGTCGAGAATTGCCCGCATCAGGGCACGACCCAGCCCCTCGCCCTTGAGGTCGGAGCGCACCAGTACCGCGAATTCGGCGCGCCGGTTGTCGGCGTCGGCCGAGATGCGCACGATGCCGAGCGCCTCGCTGACCGGGTCCGAGGGATCGAGCGCGACCAGGGCCATCTCGCGATCGTAGTCGATCTGGCTGAGACGGGCCGCCATCTGATCGCTCATTTCCTTGATCGGCGCGAAGAAGCGCAGGCGGACGTCGTCCGGGTCCAGTGCCCGGAACAGCGACTGGAGGAGGGGTGCATCCTCCGGGCGCAAGGGGCGCAAGGAGACCTTGCGCCCATCGAGCAGCTCGAGTCGGCCCTCGAGCTGCTGCGGATAGGGGCGAATGGCCAGGCGTGCCGTACCGCTCCGCGCGGCGGGCGCGATGCGCAATCGGGCATCGAGCACCAGCACGCCGTCCGGCCCGGCCAGCAGCGGATTGATCTCGCCCTCCAACAGCTCCGGGCAGTCGACCACAAGCTGCGACAGCTTGCACAGCGTCAGCGCGAGCGCGTCGAGGTCGGCGGCTGCGTAGCCGCGGTAGCCGCCGAGCAGGCGGGCGACGCGCGTCTCCTCGATCAGGGCGTGCGCGAGGCTCATGTTGAGCGGGGGCAGGGCGAGCGCGCGGTCGGCAATCAGCTCCGCGGCCGTGCCGCCGTCGCCGAAGGCGAGCAGCGGCCCGAAGACGGGGTCCGACAGAACGCCGAGCATCAGTTCGCGCCGGCCGGCGGTGTCGCACATGGCCTGGACCAGGAAGCCCTCGAGCCGCGCGCCCATGGCCTCGGCAGCCCTCGATACCTCCTCGGGCCCGGCAAGGTCGAGCACGACGCCGCCGACCGCGCTCTTGTAGGCGACGTCGGGCGACAGCAGCTTGAGCGCCACCGGCCCGCCGAGCGCGGCGGCGGCGGCCGCGGCGGCCTCCGGTTCCGTCGCCGTGTGCGTCTCGGCGACGGGAATCCGGTAGGCGGCCAGCAGGGCCATGGACTGGGCCTCGTCGAGCCACGCCTGCCCGCCGGCCAGTGCCGCCTCGATCACCGCCCGCGCCGCGGTCCGATCAGGCGTGAAGTCGCGCGGCAGCGCCGGCGGCGTCTCGATCAGCTTTGCCTGGTTGCGGCTGTAGCGCGCCAGGTGCAGGCAGGCGCGCACCGCCCGCTCGGGCGTCGGGTAGCTGGGCAGGCCGCGCTCGACGAAGAGCCTGCGCGCGGCGCCGGCGGCGGCGCCGCCCAGCCAGGACAGCATGACCGGGCGCCGTCGTCGCCGAGGCTGCGCGGACAGGAGCTCGGCCACCTCGGCGGCAATCGGCTCCGGGCTGGCCAGGCCGCCCGGGGTATTGATCACGACCAGGGCGTCGCAGGCGCGGTCGGCGAGCAGGGCCTCCAGGCCGCCGCGATAGGCAGAAGCGTCGGCATCGGGTGCGAGCATCACCGGATTGCCGGAGCCGACCCCGCCCGCGAACAGGGGCGCCAGGCGCTCCCGCGTCGCCGGTTCGAGCTCGGCCAGTCGCCCGCCCTGCCGCCACACGGCATCGCAGGCGAGGAGCGCGGGGCCGCGGCCGTTGGACAGCACGGCCAGCCGGTCGCCGCCGGTGCGGAAGGCCTCGGCGACCAGCGCCATGGTCTCGGCGGCGTCGAACAGCTCCTCCAGGCTGTGGACACGAAGCAGGCCGGCGCGGGCGAAGGCGGCGTCGTAGGCGGCGTCGGCCGCGTCCGGTTCGGGCCCGCCGGAGCGATGGCGGCCGCCCCTGATCACCAGCACCGGCTTGGTGCGGGCGGCGAAGCGGGCCGCCGACATGAACTTGCGCGCGGCGGAGAGATCCTCCACGTAGATCAGGATCGCCCGGGTCGCCGCGTCCAGCGCCAGGTGGTCGAGCAGGTCGCCGACGTCGACGTCGGCGGCGCGGCCGAGCGAGATCACGGTCGAGAAGCCCACGCCTTGGTTTGCCGCCCAGTCGAGCAGCGCCGCGGTCATGGCGCGCGATTGGGACACGAAGGCGAGATCGCCGGGCCTCGGCGCGACGTGAGCCGTGCTGGCGTTGAGCCCCTGGCCGGGCACCAGCACCCCGAGGCTCTCCGGACCGACGACGCGCAGATCGAAGGGACGGCCGGCCTCCAGCAGGGCGTCCAGTCGACCGCCCTGCCGTCCAGGGGACTCCGGCCAGTCCCCGAGCAGCACCAGCGCGCGCAGGCCGCGCGCCGCCAGCTCCCGGACCTGCGCCGGCAGGTCCGGCCCGGGGGCGACGGCGATCGCCAGGTCGGGGTTATGCGACAGCTCGGCCGCGCGCGCAAAGCAGGGCCATCCGGCGAGCGTCGTCCGGGTCTCGCTGAGCGGCATGACCGGCCCGGCGAAGCCCCCGGCGGCGATATTGTCCAGAAGCCGCCGCACCGCCGGCCGGTCGGGCTCGTCGACGCCGAGCAGGGCCAGGGCGCGCGGCCGAAGCAGCTTGTCCAGATTGCGGACGCTCAAGCGCCGCTCCCTTCACGTTGCCCCCGGCGGGCACGGCCGGGCCGCGCTAGCCGCTGCGGTTCAGTGCGTCCCGATAGGCCTGCTCGGCCTTCGCGTCGAAAAGACAGAAGACGACGCGCTCGAGCCCGCCGGCATCGGGCGTGGCGGCCAGCCAGTCGCGCACGGTCTCGACCGCGATGCGAGCGGCCGGGCCGGCGGGAAAGCCGTAGACGCCGGTCGAGATCGCCGGAAAGGCGATCGAGCGCAGCCCGGCGTCGCGCGCAAGCTCCAGACTGTTGCGGTAACAGGCGGCGAGCAGTTCGGCTTCCCCGGCGTCGCCGCCCGACCAGACCGGGCCGACCGCGTGAATGACCTTGCGCGCCGCGAGCTCGAAGCCGTCGGTCATGCGCGCCTCGCCCGTCGGGCAGCCGCCGATCCGGGCACAGGCCTCGGCCAGGCGCGGCCCGGCGGCGCGGTGGATGGCGCCGCACACGCCGCCGCCCGGCGCCAGCTGCGGGTTGGCGGCGTTGACGACGGCGTCCACCTGGAGGGCCGTGATGTCGCCGCGCCGAAGCTCGATCCGCTCGTCGACCTCTGCAGCCACGGGGAACCTCCTCCGGTTGCGCTCCGGTCTCGTTCCAGTCTACGCGGTCGCCGGCGCACGGGCCAGATCCCGGCGCAGGAGAACGGCGATCAGGAGGATGGAGGGCACGCCGACCGCGGCGGCGTAGAGAAAGAAGTTGCCGTAGCCGAAGGCCTCGACGATCTGCCGGAAAAGCCGCCGATGAACTTGCCCGGCAGGGTCATGAGCGAGGAGAAGAGGGCGTACTGCGTGGCCGTATAGGAACTGCTGGTCAGGCTGGACAGATAGGCGACGAAGACCGCGCCGGCGAGCCCGCCGCTCAGATTGTCGGCGCTGATCGTCACCACCAGGAAGCGCAGGTCCGGCCCGAGGTCGGCGAGCACGACAAACAGCAGATTGGTCGCGGCGACCAGCACCGCGCCGAGCAGCAGCGGGCGCAGCAGGCCGTAGCGGGCGACCAGCAGTCCGCCCAGGAACGCGCCGGCAAGCGACATGAAAAAGCCGAACAGCTTGGTGACGTTGGCGATGTCGGCCTTGGAGAAACCGAGGTCGATGTAGAAGGGATTGGCCATCACGCCCATGGTGATGTCGCTCAGGCGGTAGACCGCGACCGCCAGCAGCAGGACAAGGGCGAAGCGGCCGTAGCGCGCGAAGAAGTCGAGGAAGGGGCAGGCGACCGCGCCGTAGAGCCAGCCGACCACCTTGGCCCGCATCCCGGTCAACTGCGGCCGCGCAGCCAGGAAGGCCCGGACAACCGGCAGGGCGCCGATCGCCTCGCGGGCGCGCCGGTTCACCTCCGGCTCGCGCACCAGAAGCGTGGTCGCCGGCCCGACAAGGGCGAGCGCGGCCATGCCGAGATAGGCGACCCGCCAGGAATAGCCCTCGGCGAGGTAGAGCGCCCCGGCGCCGGCGGCAAGCAGGGCGAGGCGGTAGCCGAAGATGTAGCTCGCCGCCATGGCACCCTGAAGGTCCCGCGCCACCGCCTCGATGCGGTAGGCGTCGACAGCCACGTCCTGGGTCGCCGAAGAAAAGGCGACCAGCAGACAAAAGGCGACCAGCAGCGGCAGATCGGTCAGCGGATCGGTGAGGGCCATGCCGGCCAGGCCGGCAACGATGCCGAGCTGGGCGACCAGCATCCAGGCGCGGCGGCGGC
>CAZDBC010000012.1:16678-18668 GCA_964503295.1 uncultured Kiloniellaceae bacterium
GCAGGTGGTCGAGCACCGGCGCCCAGAACACCTTGACCGAGTAGGTGATGCCGATCCAGCTGACGAAGCCGATCGTGCCGACCGCGACCCCGGCGTCGCGCAACCAGGCCGAAAGGGTCGCGAAGACGAGCAGGAACGGCAGGCCGGCGGAGAACCCCAGGAACGCCATGCCGACCACGCGCGGCCGCCTGTAGACCTCCAGCGCCTCGCGCCAGCTGCGCCTCGGCCGTTCCGAGGAGGTCTCTCCCGCCACCGGTCAGATCCCGGCGCCGCCGTTCCCGGCAGCGGCCCGCCGGCCGCCGGGTGCCGGCAGGCTCAACATGCGGGCCTCATCAAAAGCGATCGAAGAAGGCGGCCGGGTCCGGAACCATGAATCTGCGGCACTAGCTCGCGTCCTTCAGGCGGCTCTCGCGCTTGCGCGCGTTCGGATCGAGCAGCCGCTTGCGCAGACGAATGGCCTTGGGCGTGACCTCGACCAGCTCGTCGTCGGCGATGTAGGCCAGCGCCTGCTCGAGCGCGAAGCGGCGTGGCGGCGTCAGGCGCACGGCGTCGTCCTTGCCCGCGGCACGGATGTTGGTCAGTTGCTTGCCCTTGAGCGGATTGACCTCGAGGTCGTTGCCGCGGCTGTGTTCGCCGATGATCATGCCTTCGTAGACCGGCGTTCCCGGCTCGATGAAGATCGTGCCGCGTTCCTCCAGGTTCCACAGGGCATAGCCCACCGCCTTGCCCTCGGCATTGGAGATCAGCACGCCGGCCCGCCGGCCCTGGATCGGTCCCTTGAAGGGCGCGTAGCCGTGGAAGACCCGGTGCATGACGCCGGTGCCGCGCGTGTCGGTGAGGAACTCGCCGTGATAGCCGATCAGGCCGCGCGCGGGCGCGAGGAAGGTGATGCGCAGCTTGCCGCCGCCCGAGGGCCGCATGTCGGTCATCTCCGCCTTGCGCGCGCTCAGCTTCTCGACCACGACGCCGGCGTAGTCCTCGTCGACGTCGATCTGCACCTCCTCGATCGGCTCGAGCCGCCGGCCGCTCTCCGGATCCTCGCCGAAGAGCACGCGCGGCCGGCTGATCGACAACTCGAAGCCCTCGCGGCGCATGGTCTCGATCAGCACGCCGAGCTGCAGCTCGCCGCGTCCCGCGACCTCGAAGGCGTCCTTGTCCTCGGTCTCGGTCACCCGAACCGCGACATTGCCCTCGACCTCGCGCAGCAGGCGGGCCCGGATCACCCGGCTGGTCAGCTTGTCGCCGTCGCGCCCGGCGAAGGGCGAGTCGTTGACCGCGAAAGTCATGGCCAGCGTCGGCGGGTCGATCGGCTGGGCCGGCACCGGCTGCTCCACCTCGGGCGCGCAGATGGTCTGGCCGACAGTCGCCACGGTCAGCCCGGCCACGGCGACGATGTCGCCGGCCTCGGCGGCCTCGATCGGCACCCGCCTCAGGCCGTCGAAGGCGAGCAGCTTGGTCAGGCGCCCTTCGTCAACCTGGTTGCCGTGCCGGTCGAGCACCTTGAGGGGCATGTTGAGGCGCGCCCGGCCGGCAACGATGCGCCCGGTCAGCACCCGGCCGAGGAAGGGGTCGGCCTCGAGCATCGAGGCCAGCATGGCGAAGGGCGCGTCGGGCTCGGCCGCGGGCGGCACAACCTGGCGCAAAATCAAATCGAGCAGCGGCGCCATGGACTCGCGGGGCCCGACAGGATCCGCCGCGGCCCAGCCCTCCTTGGCCGAGGCGAAGAGGGTCGGGAAGTCGAGCTGCCCGTCGTCCGCGCCGAGCGCGGCGAAGAGGTCGAAGACCTCGTTCTGGACCTCGTAGGGACGCGCGTCCGGCCGGTCGGTCTTGTTGATCACGAGGATCGGCTTCAGGCCGCGCGCCAGTGCCTTGGCGGTGACGAACTTGGTCTGCGGCATGGGCCCCTCGGCGGCATCGACCAGCAGCACGACGCCGTCGACCATCGAGAGGATGCGCTCGACCTCGCCGCCGAAGTCGGCATGGCCCGGCG
>CAZDBC010000013.1:0-18510 GCA_964503295.1 uncultured Kiloniellaceae bacterium
CCAGCATGGCCATCAAAAAAAGATAGAGCAGCGGCCGGACCAGCCACAGCGTTGCTTGCGCGCGCAGTTCGTCAGACAGGCCGGTCAGCGCCGCGAGTTTGTCCCGGGCCCAGCGTTTGGCCCCGCTTTCCATGCTTCGTACCGCCATGACCGCGACGGTCGCGGCCGCCGTCCGGCCGCTGGCGGCGGCCTGGCCGGCCAGGGCGATCTGCGGGTCGGCCGGCGCGCCGGCGCCCATCAGGCTGGTCTGAAGCTGGGCCACCTCCTTGGCGATGGCGTCCATGACCTCCTTGACGTCCTGTTCCAGCCGGATCCGCTCCCGCGCCAGCGCGATCTTCTGGGCGATGCTCTTGATCAGCGGGTGCTGCTTGCCCTGCAGCGCGCTCTCGATGCGGCGGAGCTGATGCAGCATGTCGAGCCGCCCGCGCAGCGTTTCCAGCTGCGCAGTGACCTTGTCCAGCCGTTCGCGGTGGACCGCGCGCCGGATCTCCTCGAGTTGGGGCGCGAGCAGGGGGCGGTCGTCGGGGTGCGCGGCGCGCAGGTCGTCATGGAAGCGATTGACCGCGGCGAGCGCGTCGGCCTGCGGCCCGCCGCGTTCCTGCATGAACTTGACGACCCGCCCGAGCACGATGCCGAGGAACAGGATCACGATCGGCCACAAGGGTCCGCTGCGCAGCGCGATGTCGAGCGGCACCTGCAGCTTACCGTCGCCCTTTTCGAAGGCGAGATAGAGCGAACCGCTGTAACGATCGGGCGGGATCTCGATGCGTTTCAGCGTCAGGGGAATGCCGACGATCTGCTCGGGCGGCAAAGTGAGCGGCAGCCCCGGCACCGTGATCGCCGCCTCGGTGAGCTGGGCGTCGGTCTCGGCACCGCTCGCCACGACGGTCACGCGGGTCAGCTCGACCGGGGTCGGCGTCTTGTTGTCGAGCTGGATCTGCCGGCTGTCGGCGAAGGCGCTGGCGGGCAGGAGCAGGCGGGCGAGGGCGCAGTCGATGCCGCCGGCGCAGGCGACGAGGCGCAGACTGATGCCGCCGGGGTCGAGCAGGGCGACCTCGGGTCGTGCCTCGGCGATCACGCGCAGCGGGATCTCGAGTGCGGCGTCGCGCGGCTGGCCCGGCGACAGCAGCGAGATGCGGCCGGAGTAGGTGCCAGGCTCGGCGAGGCCCTGAACCTTGATCTGGAAGTCCTGTGGCCGGCCTTGGGCGAGGTTCGGGGTGCCGACCAGGGTCACGTTCTGGCGTCCGACGATCGGCTGATCGGCATCGCCGGCGAGATCGCTGGCCAGGAAAGCAAAACCCGTGACGTCGCCGCCCAGTGCGATCAAGCGCAGATTGCCGGTCAGAGCTTGGCCCGGTGCGAAGTCGCCGCGGATGACCAGCGGCGTGTCGCCGGGATCGACGGCGATGCTCGGCGGCGGCTGATCGGCCTCGCCCTCGGGAGCTGCCATCTGGGCGCGCGGTGTGCCGCCCGGGCAGGACAGGACGACGATCAGCACAAGCAGGAGGACTCTCATGGCATCGGCTCCCCGGTCGGCGCCGGTCGCGGGCCTGGCCCGACCGGATGGGCAAGAGCGACCTCGCTTGCCGCGTAGAGTGTGTAGAGCAGGCCGAGCGGGTTGGCGTTATCACGGAGAAAAGCGCGGCGCACGGCGAGCATCGCCGGGCCGAGCGGCTCGCCCCGGAAGAGTCTCGGGAAAAGCGCGGCAGCGAAGGCTTCGGCGAAGGTCTCGGGCACCGGGCATTCGGTGCCGACCACGGCGCTGGCGCCGGCCCGCCGGAAATCCTCGATCAGGCTGAGATAGCTGCCGGGGCCGTAGTCCCCGGTCGCGCAGCCGTTCAGGAAGACCAGGGGATTGTGCGGCCAGTCCAGTGCGCTGGCTTCCAACAGATTGCTGTCGATCCGGCCATCGCTGATTTCGAGGTAGGGCTGGCCCAGCACCTGGTCGAGGCCACCGTGGCTGTAGAAGTAGACCACGTCGAGGTCGCCCTGGTTCCGGTCCCAGAGTTCGACCAGCGGCAGGATCTCCTCGGCCACCAGCGTCCGCACCCGTCCCGCCCGCTGCAGCTTGGGCAGGTGGTCGCGCCACAGCAGGAAGTCGCGCCAGACGTTGAAGTTGAGGGTGAGCTTCGCGCCGTTCTTGATCAGGCTGAGGCGGCTCGGCGTCGCCGGCATGTGACCGCCGGTCCAGCAGGGGAGCTGTTCGATCACGTAGCGGTAGCCCCAGAAGGCGTTGGGGCAGACGGTCAGCCGATCGGCGGCGTTGGGGCAACCGGCGCAATCGGGTGCGAAGTCTCCATACAGGCGGCAGGCCCGGGTCCGGCCCGGCAGCAGCATGACCGGCCGTCGGTAGAGCAGGGCCCAGGGCACGGTGACCAGGCCGACGACCGGATTGACCTGGATCACGGCATCGCTCACCAGGGCGGCCTCCAACGCCGCGTTCTCGCGGTCAGTCTCCTCCTGCCCCGCCTGGTCGGGTAGAAGGGCGCGGTAGAGCCCGCGGCCGGCATTGGCGATGCGGGGCAACCAGACGTCGAGCAACTCGGCGTCGCCGTCCAGCATCCATTGGTAGCCGCGGGCCACGGGGCTGTCGGGCCGCGCGGGGTCGCCGGTCACCATCAGCCGAAGCATGCGGCGCACGCCGTCGATCGCCTCGCCGAGAGAGGCGGGCTGCAAGTTGGTGTCGTAGAGCGCGATTTGTTGGTCGCCGCGGCTGCGGTCGAGAAAGCGGAACTGCACATTACCGGTCTCGGGATGCCGGTCGACGTCGATCGTGAGCAGCCGCTCGGGCAGGCGCGCGAGCAGTTGCGGGTCGAGCTGCGCGGTCGTCGTGAAGGTGACGCGCGCGTCTTGGACCGGGTGGTCACCCGGCGCCCGTTCCGCCGCGGCGACGAGCGCACGGACCTGCTTCGATTGCAGCAGGAATCCGCGATAGAAGATGTCGACCTGGACGTAGCCGTTGCCTGCGTCGATCCGTGGCCGGACGTCAAAGTAGATCGCTCCGGCGGCGCCGCGGCGCGGCAGCGCGATCGTCCCGATCCCCGGGGCGACCTCGAAGTCCTGCGAGGCCACGACGACGGTCAACTCGAGGCTCTCGGCCCCCTGCCAGATTTCGGCCAGCGCGCGGTCGGGGAAAGGCGCCTCGGCTTCGCCCAAGCCGGCGTGTTCCTCGCCGATCCAGACCTTGAGCGCATAGCTTCGGCCATTGACCAGAGCCTGCGTCTGCGGGATCTCTTCCGTCCGGTCGGCTTCGGTGAAGCCGACGTTCAGATAACGCTCCGCCTCGGCCTCGGGCCGCGAGACAGACGCGGCTTCGGCCTCTTCAGGTGCCGCGGACTCGAATGCGGCCTCCTCCGGTGCCTCCTCATCACCTGGCGGCAGCCAGAACTCGCCGTCGAAAACGTTGTCGGCCGGGGCCGCGGTCTCCGAGCGACGGGCGCGGCCGGGCTCGGGCGGCGCGGATCTCTCGCGCTCGCGGTCCTGGCGCTCGCGGACTTCGCCCTCCCGAGCCTGGCGCTCCAGCTCCTTATATCTCTTCTGCCAGTCGCGCCGGTCCCGGTCGTCCCGGCGCCAGAGGTCGTGGTCGCGATCCCGGAGAGTGGGCCGATCCCTGACCGCGCGCTCCCGGTCCAAGGGCTCGCGCTCGCGCCAGGGTGCGGGGGCGCGCGGCCCGCCTTGGGACGGGCCCGGACGCCTGAAGATTTTCGGCAGGAAACGGTCCAGGCCCTGCCGGACCTTGCCAAGGGCCGAGTTCCGTTTCGCGGTGCGCGGCGGTGCGGCCGGCGCGGGGATGCTGGCGGCCGGCGGTGCGGCGGCGCCGGCCGTCAGCCTCTCGCGCAGTTCCTGCAGGTCGCGGCGCAACTGCTCCAGATGGGAAGGGTCGCCATCGCGCGCTCGTTCCAGGTCGCGGCGCAGGCGCGGCAAAAAGTCCTCGGCGGCGGCGAGTCCGCCCCGGCCGGGCAGCGCGCCGGCACGCTGGAGCGTGTCCTCGAGACGCCGGGCCTCGACCTCAAGACGGTCGAGGCGACGCTCGAGGTCCGTTTTGTCGCCGGGACGGCGTGCCGCTTCGCGGCGCAAACGGGCGGTCAGCTCCAAGATGCCGCGCAGGAGTCCGGCAACGGCGGCCAACAACTCGGACTGCGACAGAGGCATTTCCTCCACATCACCAGCGCTGCAATGGCCGCCGGGGCCGTGGCTGCGCCGCAGCGTTCTGGCGACCAGGAGACTAGCACAGACGGGCGTTGGGAACCGCCGCGACCGGGGGACGTATGACAGAGGGCGTTGCGGTCCGGTAGCGCAGCCTCAATCGGTTGCGATTCCGGGGGTTTCCGGTTCTTATCGGCCCGCGAACCCGTCTCGGGTCTCTGCCTTCGGCTTTTCTGTGCGCGCAGCGTCATGACTTTTCGCTCTCAATCGATCCTCGTCGAAGGGGACACCTGCTGGACGGTCCGCGAAGCCGGGCGCGCCGCCGTGCTGGTCGACGGCGCGGCCTACTTCGGCGCGCTGCGCAGCGCTTTGCTGAAGGCGCAGCGCAGCATCTTCATCGTCGGCTGGGACATCGACAGCCGCGTGCGCCTGATCGGCCCTTCGGGCGAGCCCGACGAAGAGGCGCCGCTGCGCCTACGCGACTTTCTGATCCATCTGGTGCGGCGCCGGCCCGAGCTGCAGGTCCGGCTCCTGCTGTGGGACTACTCGGTCCTCTACGCCCTGGAGCGCGAGCCGCTGCCCTCGCTCAATCTGGACTGGTCGACGCCCAGGCAGATCGAGGTCTGTCTCGACGACGTCCTGCCGCTTGGGGCCAGCCACCATCAGAAGGTCGTCGTAGTCGACGACGCGGTGGCGTTCTGTGGCGGTCTCGATCTTGCCATCCGGCGCTGGGACACGCCCGACCACCGGCTCGACGAGCCCGATCGCCGCGATCCGCACGGCGAGCCCTACCCGCCCTTTCACGACGTGCAGATGTGCGTCGACGGGCCGGCGGCCGCCGCGCTGGCCGAGCTGGTGCGCGAGCGCTGGAGCGCGGCGGCCTGCGAGAGCACGGACCCGGTCGAGCCGACCGGCGACCCCTGGCCGGACGGCGTCGAGCCCGATTTCATCGGGGCGCGGATCGGCATCGCCCGTACCCTTCCGCCGCTGGCCGAACGCGGCGGCGTCCACGAGGTGGAAGCACTTTATCTCGCGTCGATCCGGGCGGCGGAACGCTTCATTTACATCGAGAACCAGTACATCACGGCGCGCTGCATCGCGGAGGCGCTGGTCGAACGCCTGCGCGCCAATCCGGCACTGGAGGTGCTGATCGTGGCGCCGCGCCATCACGACTCGTGGCTCGAAGCCCAGACCATGCAGGCCGGTCGCGCGCGCTTCATGCAGTATCTGCGGGACTCGGGCGTCGGCGAGCGGGTGCGCCTCGTCTACCCGAACATTGCCGGGCAGGGCGCAAGCAAAGACGTGTTCGTTCATGCCAAGGTCATGAGCGTCGACGATCGCCTGCTGCGCGTCGGCTCGTCCAATCTCAATAATCGCTCGATGCGGCTGGACAGCGAATGCGACCTGGCCGTGGAGGCGACCGGGGAGCCGACGCGGCAGGCGATCGCCGCGGTCACTGACCGACTGCTCGGCGAGCATCTCGGGGCGACTGCCCGCGAGGTCGGCGAGGTTCGTTCTGCCGAGGGCTCCCTATTCGTAGCGGTCGACCGCCTGTCCGGCAGCGTCCGCAGCCTGGTGCCGATCCGCGACGAGCACGCCTACGACCCACAGGTGGTCGAGGCCATCGGACCGCTGGCCGATCCCGAACAACCGATGACGGCGCCGGACTTCATCGGCGACATGTTCGGCGGCGAGCCGTCGGGGCGCTGGGCGCCGCGGCTGGCGAAGCTCGCCGTTGCGGCCCTGCTCCTGATCGTGCTCGCCGTCGTATGGCGTTTCACGCCGCTGTCGGAGGCGATCAGGCCGGAAAACCTCCAGCCGACCTTCGAACGCCTGACCGCGACCGCCTGGGCGCCCCTGGTGGTGCCCGCGATCTTCGTCGTCGGCAGCCTGGTGGTGTTTCCGGTCACCGTCCTGATCGCCCTGACCGCGGTCGTGTTCGGCCCCTGGCTGGGCTTCGCCTATGCGCTGGCGGGCTCGCTCCTGGCCGCGCTCGCGACCTATCTGGTCGGCCACGCGACGGGCCGCGAAACCCTGCGCAATGCGATGGGACAGCGCGTCAACAGGATCAGCCGCGCTTTGGGGCGACGCGGCGTGTTGAGCATCGCCGCAGTACGCCTGGTGCCGATCGCGCCGTTCAGCCTGGTCAACCTGGTCGCCGGGGCCAGCCACATCCGCCTGTCCGACTTCATGCTGGGCACGCTGCTCGGCATGCTGCCCGGCATCGCGGCGATCAGCGCGCTCGGCTATCAACTGTTCGAGGCGCTGAAGGATCCGGGCTGGCAGGAGATCGCCGTCCTTGTGGTGCTGGTGGCGGCCTGGCTCGGCCTGTCGCTCGGACTGCAGGCACTCATCGCCCGGTGGCGCGGCACGACGTGAAGCCCGGCGGCGGACACCACGTCCGGATCGCGACCTGGAACGTGCACGGCTGCATCGGGGCCGACGGGCGGCACGATCCGGAGCGCACGGCACGCGTGATCCGCGCCATAGACCCCGACATTCTGGCCCTGCAGGAGGTCGACTCAAGGCGGCGGCGCGCGGAGGAGCCCGACGCCTTCACCTTCCTGCAGCAGTCGGTCGGCGGCCACACCGTCGAGGCCAGGACCCTGTCCACCGTCGACGGACACTACGGTCAGACCCTGGCCAGCCGCTGGCCGATGAGCCATCAGGAGATCCACGACCTCTCGGTCGAGCGGCGCGAGCCGAGGCGGGCGATGGAGGTGATGGTCGAGCTGCCGGGTGGGCCGCTGCGGGTCATCGCCACCCACCTCGGCCTGCGCCTCGGCGAGCGCCGCGCGCAGATCGAGATGCTCGCCGCGATCGTCAAGCGGCACCACGGCCTGCCGACCATCCTGCTCGGCGACCTCAACGACTGGCGCCGGCGCGGCCTGTGCCAGCGCACCATGTCGCAGCTCTTCGACATCTGCTCGAAGGAGGCCACCTTCCCGGCGCCGCTGCCGCTCTTGCCGTTGGATCGCATCTGGTGCCGGCCCGGACGGCTGTTCCTGCGTGCCTGGACGGAAAAGCAGGCGCGCGGCGTTTCCGACCACCTGCCGCTGGTGGCCGAACTCGAGCTGCCTAAGCGTGGCGCTCCGCCCGGCGGTCAGGCCTGAGCGGCGGAGCGTTCCTCGGCGGCTGGCTCAGCGGTGTCGGCGTCAGTCTCGGCGAGTGGTATGCGGATCGCGATGGTGGTGCCTTCGCCGAGTGCGCTTTCCACCTCGATCGAGCCGTGCAGCAGCTTGACGTAGCCGGCGACGATGGCAAGGCCCAGGCCGGTGCCGCCGAAGCGGCGCGCGATGGTGGCGTCGCCCTGCTGGAACGGCTCGAACAGCCGCTTGCGCACGCGGTCGGTCATGCCGATGCCGTTGTCACTGACCACGACTCGCAGCTCGTCGTCGCGCCGCGCCGCGATCTCAAGGCGCACGCGGCCGCCTTCGGGCGTGAACTTGACCGCGTTGGACAGCAGGTTGAGCAGGATCTGGGTCAGCAGGCGCTCGTCGGAGACGATGCGCTCGTCGCCGCTGTGCGCGAGCTCCAGGGTGATCTGCTTTTCCCGCGCGGTGCTGCGCACCATGGCGAGGCAGTTCTCCGCCAGATCGGCCAGGACCAGACCCTCGGTGACGGTCTCGATGCGGCCGGCCTCGATCTTGGAGAGGTCAAGCACGTCGTTGATCAGCGTCAGCAGGTGGCGGGCGCTGGTGTGGATGTCGCCGGCGTAGTCGGCGTAGCGGTCGATCGCCTGGTCGCCGTGCAGCCGCTCGCGGATCAGCTCGGAGAAGCCGATGATGGCATTGAGCGGCGTGCGCAGCTCGTGGCTCATGCTGGCCAGGAAGGCGCTCTTGGCCCGGTTGGCGGCCTCGGCCGATTCCTTGGCGTGGCGCAACTGCCGCTGCTGCTCGCGCTCGACGGTGATGTCGCGAAAGGAGGTCGCCACGCACTGGTCGGGCGTGCGCCAGACCACGGTGTGGACGACGCGCCCGTCGGCGAGAACCTGCTCGCTGGTGGCGAAGCCCGAACGGTGCAGGGCGATGCGCCACTCGACCCATTCGCGCCGGCGCTCCTCGCTCTCGTCCGGCATGACGGCGCGGCTGCCGGCCTCGGCGAAGGCGCGGAAGGGCGTGCCGGGCACGGCGACCTCGCGCAGGTGCGGGAACAGCTCGAGATAGCGCGAATTGCAGGTGATCAGGCGGTCGTCGGGCCCGAACAGGACGAATCCCTCGGTCATGCTTTCGATCGCCGACTTCAGCGTGCGCTGCAGGAAGGTCGTTTCCGCCTGTGTCGCCTCGCGCAGACGCAGGAAGCGTGACACCAGTGCGGCCGAGCCCATCAGCAGCGCTGCGAACAGTGCCGAGATCACAACGCCGATGCGCAGCTCGCGCGACCAGGCGGCGAGCGCGCGCGAGCGATTGATCGAGGCTCGCACGATCAGCGGCCGATAGGAGACGGCGCGGCTCGCCGCGATCACCTCCTCGCCGGTCAACCGGCTCTTGGTCTCGACCGGTTCGCCGGAGAGCTGATCGGTGGGGATCGGGGTCGGGACAATGCGGCCGACCTTGTCCTCGTCATGAGGCACGACTGCCAGCAGGCGGCCGTCCGAGCGCTCGAGCTGGACCGAAATGCCGAGGCGGCTGCCGCTCGCCGAGAAGACGTCGACGAAGGTGTAGAGCGGGATCTCGGCGAGCACGAAGCAGAGATCGCCATTGGCCAGAAGCAGGCTGCGGCCGACGAACAGCGACCAGTCGCCGGTGCGCGGGTTTGTGGTGGCGTTGCCGATCAGGAGGCCGCTCGCCGGATCGTCGGCCAGCGCCATGAATTCCTCGGGGAGCTCGGGCGGATGGCGCTTGGAGACGCGCACGGCGGCGGTTTTCGGGCGTCCCTGCGCATCGTAGATGACGATGTCGCGAACATTGAAGCTCTGGTTGTTGAGCTCGTCGAGCAGGCGACCGACGGTCAGGCTGTGGAGCGGCTCGTTGCGCGACAGCAGGCTGAGCAGGTTGCCGAGGCCGAGCAGCATGGCGTCGACCTGGAGGAACACCCGGTTCACGCTCGATTCCGCGCTGCGCGCGACCTGGGCGACCGCGCGGCCGTTCTCGACGATCGCCGAGTTGTGCGCGGAGGCCAGCAGGAAGCCGGCGATGGCCGCCTGCAGGAGGGCGAGCGCGCAGGCGGCAATCCAGGCGATGACGCCGATGCGGGGGATGCGTGTCATGGCGGTCTAGGGCAATGCGGCGCCGGCAAGGCCGACCCGCGCCTTCCAGTCTGCGGCGCATTCGGCGCCGCAGCGGGCGAGCCAGCGCGGCAGCACGACGTACTCGAGCGCGCTGCGCGCCAGCACGCGGTCCCCCTCGCCCGGTGTGACCACCGTCATGCGGCCCGGCGTGCCGCCGGTGCACGAGGGCAGGCCGGCATTGCAGGCCAGACCCTTAACGGTGTCCCGGGCCGCGGCCTGCCAGATCCGCTCTTCCAGGGCCGCGATCTCGCGTTCCAGGAAGGTTCGAACCTCGGCTGGCAGTGTGGACCAGACCTTGAGGTTGGCGCCGAACAGCGACAGGCCCCACTGAATGGGCAGGGCGTGCAGGTGTGACGTCAGCTCGTGCAGGCCGACCGTGTTGCCCGAGAGGGTGCCGGTGATCGCGCAGTCGACCACGCGGTCGCGCAATGCCGTGGCGACAGCGGCAAAGGGCAGGCGCACGGGCGTTGCGCCCAGCGCCTCGAGAAAGTCGGACTGCTGAAGGTTCGAGCTGCGCACTCGCCGCCTGTGCAGGTCGCCCAGCCCCTCGATCGGCTCGCGGCAGAACGCGACCTGCGCCGGGTAGCTGTAGATCGCGAGCAGCATAACGCCGTAGCGATCGCGCAGGACTTCCTCGACTGTCGGCCGATAGGCCGCGACAGTGCGGCGCAGGCTGTCGAAGTCGAGGTTGAGGCCGGGCAGGTCCATGCCGCCGAGGACGGGCTCTCCCGTCTCCACCAAAGACAGGAGCGCGGTGCCGAAGGGCACCACGCCGAGGCGCATGAGCTCCAGCATGTCGGCCCCGCGGATGCCGCTTTCGTCGAAGGGTGCGATCTCGGCGCTGATGCGACCGCCCGAGCGAACCTCCAGGTCGCGGCTCCAGAACGGCTGTTCGTGGACCGTGAACTGACTGAGGTTGGCGAGTCCGCCGACGATTCGCAGGCTGAGGTGGGGCGCGGCCTCGGCCCCGGCGGCCGGCGCGCCCGGCGAGTCCTGGACGAGGACGAGCGCGACCAGGCCCAGCGTGCCGAAACAGCGCCGCAATGTCCCCCGACACTCCCAGCGCTGCCCGCCGGAGACCGTTCGTTCGTCCATGTGCATACCGGGTCTGTGGTTACCGGACCTACCCGTCCGCCTTCAGTGCACACCATGTGCCTTAATCCGTGGTTAACGAATGACGCCGGCAGGGCCTGCCGGACGGCGCGCCATAGCGGGTCACGGCCCACGGCGACGGCTAAAGTGGGATCCCCCCGCCGAGAGGGGCGGAATTCGGGAGAGAGAAAGAAGACGGCATGGCGACATCCGGCGGCAGCCTGCACGCACCGCGCGAAGGGCTGAGCAAGGAGATGCTACGGCTGCATCAGGCGATCGAGTCTCTGATGGAGGAGCGCGCAGCGGTCGATTGGTATCGCCGGCACGCCGACGACTGCGACGATGCGGACCTGAAGGCGATCGCCGACCACTGACGGCCCATCAGCCGAATTCTCGGGTCCGAGCTGCCGCTCGGACACGCCCTGTGCGGCGGTCAGCCGGTGATTGCCGCCCGAGCCGCGTCCAACGCGACGCCGCCTTTCGCGCGCGCCTCCTGGCCCTGTGCCCAGCCGTCGCGGAACGGCGGCTGCTTGGCGACCCTTGCGTAGTGGGCGATCAGTGTTTCGGTCTCGGTCTGGCCGGCGAGGCGCAGCTTGAGCAGCACCCGGCCCAGCAGCTTCAGGTAGGCGGGGTCGGTTTGGGAACGCGGCTTGACCCAGTCGTGCACCACGCTGGCCACCACCCCGTACTGGAACAGGCGCTCGGCCTCGGTGAGTGCCGAGAGGTCCTCGGCAGTCAGGCGGCTCTCGGCGATGAAGCTGGTGATCTCGGCGATGCTCTTCGCGGTCTGCGCGGCGCCGTCCTGGTCGAACGGCTGGGCATCCAGGCGGTCGAGCTCGGCCAGCGCGCGCTCGCGGCGGTCCTTGGCCGCGCCGGCCACGTGCGCCTTGGTCCAGTAGCGCACGCGGTCGCGGATCTCCTGCAGCGAGGCGGATTTGATGATGTAGTCGTCGCCGCCGGCCTCCAGGCATTCGCGCAGGGTGCCGGTGTCCTCGAGCGCGGAGAGGAAGACGATCGGCACACGTCCGCGCAGGATCTGCTGGGCCCGGCGGCAGGTCTCGATGCCGTCGAACTTCGGCATCATGATGTCGAGGACGATTAGCGAGGGGTTGACCACCTTGTGCAGCAGCTTGAGCGCTTCCTCGCCGTCGCCGGCGGTGATCACCGTGAAGCCGTCGGCCTCCAGGAGGTCGACATAGAGCTTCCTCAGCTTCTGGTTGTCCTCGGCGAGTATGATGATCCCGGCCGCCATGCAGTGCCCTTCCGCCGAACGGCCCGCCCGGCCCCTGTCCTGCGCGTCGGACAATGCTCCCACAGACTTGCTTAACAATCGGTTGCCAAAAGGTTTACGCGACGCCCTTTCCGGCCTGCCGCGGGTTCCGAGGCCAGACCCGCGGGAGCGCGTGCCGGACCGGACACGGTTCAGTCGCCGGCGCCGGTCTCTGTGTCGCGCCGGCCGTTCTCGGGCCAGCCCCAGCTTTCGTGCAGGCTTTCGAGCGCGTCGCTGTGGGTGATGACCACCACCCGATCGCCCTTCTTCAGCTCGCTGTCCGGCTCGGGCAGGAAGTAATCCTCCTCCCGGTAGACGCAGATCACCCGGGTCCTCGAGGGCAGCTCGAGGTCGGCCACCGTCGCCGCCTGCCCCTCCTCGATGGTGAGGGCGAAGAGGCGTACGTCGCCGGTGATGATCGACGAGAGGGCGAGATCCTCGCGGCCGATCACCGAATCGACCAGATGCTGGGACATGGTCTCGTCGGGCGTGATCGTGTCCTCGAGCTTGAGCTCGGCGCAGATGTTGCGGAAGTCCTGTTCCTGGATGCGCGGGATGACCCGCTCGAAGCCGATCGAGCGGCCGACCAGGGCGGCCAGGATGTTGTCCTGATCGTCGTCCGACAGGCAGAAGAGAATATCCGGCTGCCCGGCGGCCGCTTCGCGCAGGACCGAGGGATGGCTGCCGTCGCCGACGACCATGCCGCAGTCGAGCTCGTCGGCGAGCAGGTCGAGCTTGTCGCGGTCGCGGTCGATAATGACCACGTCGTGGCCCTTGTCGATCAGCTTGCGGGCGGTTGCCACCGCCATGTTGCTGGCGCCGACGAAGACGATGCGCATGGCTTCAGCTCCGTATACTCCAGGTCCAGGGCATGAACAGGATCAGCAGGGCACAGATTTCCAGCCGGCCGAACAGCATGTCCAGGCAGAGAACCAGTTTCAGGGGGGCGGGCAGTTCCGGACTGGCGATGCCGGTCGACAGGCCAACGGTCGACACCGCCGAGACGACGTCGAACAGGGCGTCGAGCGGCGGGTAGCCGTAGGCAAGGAAGGCCAGCCAGGAGGCCAGATGGACGAGCAGGAAGAGGCCGATTATGCCGAGGGCATTCTGCGTCTCCTCCTCGCTCAGCTTGCGCCCCGAGAGGCGCAGGTGCGAGAGGCTGTGCGGCGTCAGCGCCGTGCGCAGCATCAAGAGGTGGATCAGGCGCAGCACGATGAGCAGGCGGAAGATCTTCACGCCGCCGGCGGTTGAGCCGACGTCGCCGCCGACCGCCATCATGGCGATGACGATCAGCTTCGACGCCGGCGAGAGCTCCGCGACTTCGGCCGCGCTGAAGCCGCTGGTGGTCTGCGCCGAGACGGCAGTCACGAGATTGCGGCCGAGATCGCCGAGCCCGAGGGCTGCGCCGCCCAGCGTCTGCGCCAGGGTCAGCGCCAGCGTGCCCAGCAGGCAGAGCAGCAGCAGGGTACGCAGCTCGGCGTCGCTCAGCAGGGAGCGGCCGCGGTCGCGCAGCGCTTGCGGATAGTGGCCGATCGAGACCGCACCGGCCAGACAGGCGAGCATGACCAGGGCGACGGCGGGCGCGGAGAACGCCGCCAGGCTTTCCTGCTGGCTGGAGAAGCCGCCGGTGGAGACGGCGCTCATGGCGTGCAGCGCGGCCTCGAGCGGATCGCCCATGGCGGCGAGCAGGACGGCGAAGGTCGCCAGGGTGATGACGCAGTAGCTCGCCAGCACCATGCGCGCCCGCACCCGGGTGGAGCTGACGATGTCCTGTTCGGTGATGCCGACCATGCCGAGGCGCTTGGCGATGGCGCCGGGCCCGATCACCAGGGCCAGCGCCAGGACCAGGATGACAAGGCCGCCGAACCACTGCAGCCAGGCGCGTGTGAGCTGCAGCGTCCAGGGCAGGCGTTCGACCTCCGGGATCATGGTCAGACCGGTGGTCGTGATGCCCGACACCGTCTCGAAGAGTGCATCGACGAAGCCGAGACCGCTGCGCATCATCGGCCAGATCATGAGCGCGCAGGCGAGCAGGAAGACCAGACCTACGGCGGCGAGCGCCTCGTGGCGGCGCAGTTCGCCGCGCAGGCGCGCGAAGCGGCCGGCGACCAGAAGCAGGAGCATCGCGCCGAGCGAGACGCCGAGCCGCAGGGCGAGCGTCGCGTCGCGATCGATCGCCGCGAGCAGCAGGGGCACGGCGACCAGCAGCGAGAGCGGCAAGGCGTGGCGAGCCAGGGTCGAGGCGAGCAGGGTGAGCCGGACCGGCCGCGCCAGAACCTTCTGGCCGCCGCCGCGCCCCCTAGTTGGGGCGCGCATGACCGCGCCGCGCGCGCCCGACGGTAGCGGCCGCCGGATCAGATCTCACGGCGCACCTGGGCATAGCTGATCAGGGCAAAGAGGGCGCTGCCGCCGACGATGTTGCCGAACAGGGTCGGCAGCATGAAGTCGAGCAGCACGCCGCTCAGCGCGGCCTCGCCGATGAAGAGCATGAATAAGGCTTCGACCGCGCCGGCGACGATATGGGTGAACTCGGCCAGCGCGATAAAGTAGGTGATCGCGATGACGACCCAGAAGCGTGAGGCCTGCGCCGAAGGCATCAGCCAGACCATGGCCGCGATCAGCCAGCCCGAGCCGATCCCCTTGACGAAGCTCTCGATCGCGCTGTTGGCCAGCATGTGATGGCCGATGTCGACGAAGGCGGCCATGACGTCGTCGGCGAACACGTTGCCGTAGGCGACGAACAGCGCGAAGAGCGCCGCGCCGACCATGTTGGCGGCAAACACGATGCTCCACATGCGCACCAGGCAGATGAAGTTGCCGTAGGTGGTCTCGGCCATCACCGGGAGTACGACCGTGATGGTGTTCTCGGTGAAGAGCTGCTGGCGGCCGAGCACAACGATGAGGAAGCCGACGCAGTAGCCGAAGCTGTCGATCAGGGCATGCCAGGGCAGATGTTCCAGCTCGGCGCGGAGGGCACCCTGGGCAACCATGGAAAAGCCGATCGAGAGGCCGGCGGCAAGCCCCGACCACCAGAGCGCGGGCACGCCCCGCGTCATCTCCTCTTCGCCTTCGTGCCGCACGATCTGGTAGACCATGGCGGCGCGCAGGCGCAACCGCTGGTCGACGATCTTCTCCTCGCGCCGGCTGAGGCCGCTGTCGTTGTCCTGTCGCTCCTCGTCTTCGCTCAAGCCGCGATCCCCTTGGTTGTGCGGACAGCATAGGCGACCCGCCCGAAAGCACAAAGGCAACGAGGCAATCGGCACAAGGTTCCGGACCGAAACGCGCCCCCCCTTTCCATTCTGGAGGTGCCAGATGACATCCCAGGCGTGTGTCGAGGAGATGCCCTGCGCGTGTCGAGCCCGTGACTGCGGAACCTGAAGCGCTGGCGCGCCGTTCCGTTACCAATCGCAGATCCGGGGCTCGCGGGCCCCGGGCCGTTTCGGGGCTGAGATGGAGGCATCGTCAATGCTTTATCTGGCACTGCTTTTTTTCATCGTCGCGATCGTCGCGGCGCTGTTCGGCTTCGGTGGCATTGCATCCGCTTCGGCTGGCATCGCCCAGATCCTGTTCTTCGTCTTTCTGGTCCTGCTGGTGGTGTCCCTGGTGTTTCATTTCGTGCGCGGCCGGCGGCCGCCGCCGCCGTGAGGCCGGCAGGGGACTGAGCAGCGAGGAACGGGCGCAGTTGCGCCCCAACGGACGGCCCCACGGCAAAGGAGGAGGAGAACGATGGCGAATCAGGAAGCCCGGCAGGCTGGCCGGGAGAGCAAGACGGAACGCGACATCGACGCCCTGAAGGAGGACTTGGCCAAGTTGCGCGCCGATCTCGGCGCCTTGACCGACCATCTGCGCGAGGTCGCGGGCGCCGAGGGCGCGCGCGCGTACGAACGTATCCGCCAGGGTGCCGAGCGCACCCAGGCGCGGGCGAAGGAAGCCACGACGGCGGCCAGCCACCAGATCGAAGAACGCCCACTGACCAGCGTGCTGGTCGCCTTCGCGGTGGGTCTGCTGAGTGGACTCCTGCTGAGCCGACGCTCCTGATCGCTCGCCCATGGCGCGTCCGACCGAGAGCGGAGCGTCGTCGCAGCTCGCTGCGGCCATGCGAGGCAGGCTGAGGCGGGCCGGCGCCGCGGCCCTGCTTCTGGCGGTCGCGCTGCTGCTGGCCGTTCTCGGGGTCGGCTGGCTGTGCGTTGCGCTCTATCTGGCCATGGCCGCGGAACTGGGGGCTCCGGTTTCGGCCCTGCTGACCGCCGCGCTGCTGCTCCTGCTGGCGGCCCTCGCCGCGGTGCTGGCGCGCCTGCGCGCGGTCGCCGCGCGAACGCCCGGGCGCGCGGACGGTGCCCCGGACGATCTTGCCGTTCTGGCCGAGGACCTGGGACGCCGCGGCGGCGCCTATCTGCGCGAACACAAGGGCGCGGCCATCGGGCTGGGCTTTGCCGCGGGGCTCGCCATCGGCATCAGTCCGCGACTGCGCCGCGCACTTTCGCGCCTGCTGGACTAACGCAGTAACGCAGGGCACGCGGAACGCGCGCGCCTCGTAAAATGTTGGGCTGTCGGGCGCGAGGATGGTCGTTCCGGCATTCGTCGGATGCGCCGCGTCCAAGCCAAACCGAATGGGAGAGACCGCGATGAACTGGGAACAGGTCGAAGGCAACTGGAAGCAGGTCAGGGGCCGCGCCCGGGAGTACTGGGGCAAGCGGACCGACGACGATCTCGAAGAGATCGCCGGCAAGCGCGAGCGCCTCGTCGGGCGCCTGCAGGAACGCTACGGCATCGCGCGCGACGAGGCCGAGCGCCGCGCCGATGACTGGATGAAGGGGATGTAGCTCCTCCCGGCGCGCATTCGCTTGCCGGCCGGGTTGCCGGCAGGGCGACCGGCGTCTCGGCCGCTACTGGTCGGTCGCTTCTTCGGCCTTGTCGCCCGCCTCCTCGGCAGCCTCGCCGAGTTGGTCGCTGGCCTCCTCGACCTTGTCGCCGGCCTGCTCGACCGTCTCGTCGATCTTCTCGCCGATCCGCCCGGCGGGTCCCTTTTCCTCCTCGCAGCCGCTCAGGCCGAGGCCGGCGGCCAAAAGGGCCGTCCCGGCGAAAACGGCAAGTCTGCGTCGTCTGGCGGTCATGTGCATGTTCTCCGTTGGTGCCTGTTGGTGGTTGCCTCGTCGGCCGCTGCAGGGCATGTGACGCCGCGACGATCGTGTACAAGCAGCGGTCACCTAAGGGTTACAGGATCGGCCGCGTTACCACCTGAATGTCACCGGCGGCCCGGTCGTTCCACGATTGCCGTCGGGCGAAGCGGCGCGGTCGTTTCGGGGGCCGAAGTGGAGCGCGGGTTGACGGCAAAGAGCGGGGCCGAGAATGGCGGAATCCAGGATGGGCCGGGGCGCAGGGGTCGGCGCGGCGCGCGGCGAGCGCCTGTTCGAGATGCTGAGCGGGGAGAACGCCGATGAGCGGGCCTGCAAGGCGATCCCCGAGAGCGCCTGCACGGAGGTTCCCGCCAACTACCTTCTCAACGTGGCGAACGGGAGCTGTACCAAGCTGGCCGAGCAGCTCGCGAGCCCCGGCCTTGTGCTGCCCTGGCTGCTCGCGGCGATCGGCGCGCCAAGCGCGCTGGCCGGATTCCTGATGCCGCTGAAGCAGGCCGGGTCCCTGGTGCCGCAGCTCGCCGTTGCCGCGCGGATCAGGTCGGCCGCCCGGCGCAAGTGGTTCTGGGTCGGCGCCGGCGCGACCCAGGCGGTCCTGCTCCTTTTCATGATTCCGGCCGTGCTGCTGCTCCCGGCGACGGCAGCCGGCATCGCAGTTCTGGTGCTGCTCGCCGCCTTCAGCATCGCCTCGGGCGTCGGCTCGGTGGCGTTCCAGGATGTCATGGGCAAGACCATCCCGAAGGGTGGGCGCGGCCGGCTGCTGTCGAACCGCGCGGCGATCGGCGGCGGTCTGACGCTGGTCGCCGGCATCGGCATGCGCCTCTATCTCGACGACGACAGCGGCCTGGCGCCGCTGTTGATGCTGATCGGCGCCGCCGCGGTTCTGTGGGCCGCCGGTGCCGCGCTGTTCGCTGCGATTGCGGAGCTTCCCGGCGCGACCGAAGGCGGGCGCAACATGCTGGGCGAGGTGCGCGGCGGCTTCCGGCTGGTCGGCGAGGTGCCCGGCTATCGCGCCTATCTGATCGTGCGCGCGCTCCTGCTTTCGGTCGAGCTGGCGACTCCCTTCTTCGCGGTGCATGCCCAGGCGCTTTACGGCGAGGGGATCGGCGCGCTCGGCGTCTACGTGGTCGCGGTCGGTTTCGCCGAGGTGGTGTCGAGTCCCTTCTGGGGGGGCTTCTCCGATGCCGCGAGCCGCAGCGTGCTGTTCTACAGCGGGCTGCTCGGCGCCGCCGCCGGGCTGCTGGCGCTCGCGGTCGGCTGGCTGCCGGGCCTGGCGCAGTGGTCCGAGGCCTACGCGCTGGTGTTCATCGTGCTCGGCCTGGCGATCGCCGGCGTGCGACTGGGCCGCAAGACCTATCTGGTGGATGCCGCGCCGGCCGACGAACGACCGCTCTATGTTGCCTTCTCCAACACGGCGATCGGCCTCGTCGCGCTGGTCTTCGGTTCGGTCGGCTTCGTGCTGCAGGCCTTCGGGCCCGAGCCGACGATCGCCCTGCTGGCCCTGCTCGCGGGCGCGGGTGCGCTGGCCAGCCGCCTGCTGCCCAGCCCGGACGCCTTCGCCGCGCAAGGACGCTAGGCGACCAGGGGCAGGGCCTCGACCCGGTAGCGGTGCTCCAGCCGGCGTCCGAGAACCGGGT